>NZ_VRVH01000087.1:0-15651 GCF_008040095.1 Methylobacterium sp. WL6
CCCCCTCCGCCGAGAACCTGGCGGCACGTGCTCGGCCTCGCGGCGCCGCCGGCCCCCGTCGCCGACGACGCGCGATCCCCGGAGGAGCGCGCGCTCGCCCATTGCGCCGCATGGTGCGTCCGCGCCGCGGCCAGCGAAAACGCGCTCGAGCTTGCGGCGAGCGCCGCCCTGCACAAGGTCGCGTCGGGGATCGTCCGGCATCGCGGCAAGCTCGTCGGCGACCGCGCCCTGCTCGCGAACCTCGCGACGACGCTCGTCGCCAACGACGAGGGCAGCCGCCGGATCGGCTGCCTGATCGAGCCGTGGTTCGCCGAGGCCGTGGCGCGGGAGGGCTACGTTCCGGTCCGTGCGCAGGCCGCGCCGATCGTGATGAACGTCAAGGGCGCCTCCGCCTCGGGCAAGAGCACGATGCGTCCGCTCCAGCGGGCGCTGGCCCGGCGGCTCGGCGAATCCTGGTCGGATTTCGCGGTGATCACCCCCGACATCTGGCGCAAGTTCCTGCTCGACTACGATTCGATCGGCGATGCGATCGGCTATGCCGGCACGCTCACGGGCCACGAGGTCGAGATCGTCGACCGCAAGCTCGATCGCTACATGGCGCGCAAGGCCCGCGAGGGGCGGATGTCGCATCTGCTGATCGACCGGTTCCGATTCGACAGCTTCAACGCGGATTCGCGCACGCAGGACGGCAGCCAGTTGCTGACCCGCTTCGGCCACCGCGTCTTCATGCTGTTCATGATCACGCCGCCTGACGCCACCGTCGAGCGCGCCTGGATCCGCGGGCGGATCTTCGGCCGCTACAAGGCGGTGGACGATCTTCTCGCCCACAACGTCGAGGCGTTCACCGGGATGCCGGAGCTGTTCTTCACCTGGGCGGCCAAGGCCGGCAAGCAGGTGCATTACGAGTTCCTCGACAACAGCGTGCCGCAGGGCGAGCGCCCGCGCACGGTCGCCTTCGGCGAGAACGGCGACCTCACCGTGCTCGATGCCGGCTGCCTCATCGACATCGCGCGCTACACCAAGATCAACATCGACGCGCTCTCGCCGGCGGAGGTCTATCCCGACGCCGCAGCCCTGGCGCCGGAACGGAACACCGGCTTCCTGCGCCAATGCGCCCGGCGGCTGCGCTCGGTCCGCTTCGCCGAGGCCGGCTCGGGCCGGGTCTATGCCCGTTTCGAGGCGGGGCGCCTCGCCTGCCTCGACCGCGCCGCGTTCGACCGCGCCTGCCACGATCCGGAGACCCGCGCGGCGCTCGCGGCCTTCGGCGCCGAACGCCCCGAAGCGGTGCCGGTCTCCGACGTGCCCCCCGAGATCCTGTCACAGGACCGGACCGAGACGCTCGGCGCCTGGGTCGATCCGAGCCGGATGACGGTCCCGGCCTGACACGATCCTTCGCGGCGTCGCAACCGTGGGGTGTTACCGATCGGTCACAACGGCCGCTCGGTTTTCATCGTGAGTTGTGGCGCGGTGCCGCTGGTCTCCTCCATGGAAACGGTGCCGAAACGGGCTGTTCCCCTAGGGGCGTGATGCTGGCCGCCGCCCAACACCCCGTTCCAGCCTGGAACGTTTCGAAGTTACCCTGGAATGTTTCCATAAGATAGAAATTGTGTTGCCGCGAGAACTTACCGATAACCCGATCACGCCGCCGTGATGCGCAAGTCCACGCGTCGGGTCTCTGCTGTTTCGTGTCGCGTCTAGGGTCGGCAAGATGATTAATTACTGTCCGTCCGTCCTGCGGTCCGCGTCCGCACGTCGGTGCCGCAGCGCTCTGATCGTCGCTCTTCTGTCGACGACATGCGCGATTTCGGTCGCGTCCTCCGCCTCGGCCCAGCCCGCGCAGACGACCGACATCGAGCTCGGCGAGCTGAGCGTCACCGGCGAGGGCGCCGGCCGCAGCCTCGGCGGATCGCTCTACGGTCCCGGCGGCGCGTCCGGTGCCGTGCCCGGCTACGTCGCCAGCCGCAGCACCGTCGCCACGAAGACCGACACGCCGATCGTCGAGACGGCGCAGTCGATCTCGGTGATCGGGCGCAAGCAGATCGAGGATCAGAACGCGCTCACCATCAACCAGGCCCTGCGCTACACGCCCGGCGTCACGACCGAGCAGCGCGGCGGCGCCGGCTCGACCCGGCTCGAGCAGTTCCTGATCCGCGGCTTCAACGCGCCGGTCTTTCTCGACGGCATGGCGCTGATCGCCAGCCGCGACGCCAACGCGACGATCGATCCTTACCGCCTCGAGCGGGTCGACGTGATCAAGGGGCCCGCCTCGGTGCTCTACGGGCAGTCGGGGCCGGGCGGCATCGTCAACCTCGTCTCGAAGGTCCCGCAATTCGTCCGCCACGGCGAGGTCTTCGTCCAGGGCGGCGGCTTCAACGAGGTGCGCGGCGGCATCGACGTCGGCGGCCCGATCCAGTCCGAGGTGCCCTGGCTCGCCGACCAGTTCGCCTACCGCCTCGTCGGCGCGGGCTGGAACGGGGACGGCCCGGTGGACACGACGCGGGTCGAGCGCGCCCTGATCAACCCGAGCGTCACTTGGCGGCCCTCCACCGACACCCAGCTGACGATCATCGGCAACTACCAGCGCGATCCGTTCTCCGGCTTCTACGGCGGCTTCCCGGCGGTGGGCACCGTGTTTCCGCGCAACTTCGGCAGCGGCGTGATCGGGCGACTGCCGGTGAACTTCTACGACGGCGACCGCAACATCGAGCGCTCGGACCGGACCCAAGCATCGATCGAGTACCTCTTCGACCACCGCTTCAACGAGAACCTGCGCTTCCACTCGGCCGGGCGCTACCTGCGGACGCAGGGCGATTACCGCAGCGTCTACAGCGCGTTCAGCCCCCGCAACGGCCCGTTCGCCACCGGCCCGCTGCTGCCGCGCGCCGTCATCGGCAACATCGTCGCGGCCGAAGCCTACACGATGGATTCGAACGTCGTGGCCAACTTCGACACCGGCCCGATCGCCCACACGGCGCTCCTCGGCGTCGACCACCGCACCTTCAGCACGCGCGCCAGCGGGACGCCGTTCCCGAACGCGCCGGACCTGAACGCGCTCGCGCCGAACTACGAAATGAACATCCCGTTCCCGGCCATCAACACGACCTCGCGCGTCGACGCGCAGCAGACCGGCGTCTACTTCCAGGATCAGATGAAGGTCGACGGCCTGATCCTGACATTGGGCGGGCGCTACGACGTCGCCCGCCAGACCGGCCCGACCCGGTCGTTCACCGCGACGGGAAGCACGCTGACGCTGCAGGACGCGGCCTCCGACGCCTTCACGGGCCGGGCGAGCCTGCTCTACCTGTTCCAGTCCGGCGTCGCGCCGTACGTGTCCTACAGCCAGGCCTTCGAGCCGATCGTCGCCGGCCGGGTGTTCGACACCGCCTTCGGCACCGTCGGGCGCGTGCCCGACCCGCAACTCAGCGACCAGTACGAGGCCGGCATCAAGTACCAGCCGCCGGGCACCGACATCCTCCTCACCGCCGCATTCTTCGACATCCGCCAGTCGAACCGGACGACGGCCGACACCACGCTCGGCCGCCCCACCGGCTTCGTGCTGCAGACCGGCGAGGTCGGCGTCCAGGGCGTCGAGTTCGAGGCGCGGGCGAACCTCACCGAAGGCGTGACCCTGATCGGCGGCTTCTCGCTCCTCGATATCCGCAACGTCCGCGACGACGGCCGGACCGCCAACGACCTCGCGCCCGGCCAGACGGTGCCGCTGCAGGGGCGCCGCCCGGTGCTGGTGCCGGATTCCACCGCCTCGCTTCTGGCGACCTACCGCTTCCTCGACGGGCCGATGCTCGGCCTCGAGGTCGGCGGCGGCGTCCGCTATCTCGGCCCGTCCTGGGGGGACGCGGCCAACACCTTCAAGGTGCCGGAAAGCGTGCTGGTCGACGCCGTGGTCTCCTACGACCTGAAGAACCTCGACCCGACGCTGGCCGGCTTCTCGATGCAGCTGAACGCCAACAACCTGCTCGACGACACCTACGTCAGCGGCTGCAACGGCTACACCAGCTGCTATTACGGGCTGCCGCGCACGGTCTACGCCACGCTCCGCTACCGCTGGTAGGACGCGAAACCATGCGCAACGGCTTCCGGCAATCGATGGCGTGGCTGCACGCCTGGTCCGGCCTCGTCGTCGGCTGGGTGCTGTTTTCCGTCTTCGTCACCGGCACGGCGAGCTACTACCGCTCGGAGATCTCGCAATGGATGCGGCCGGAACTGAGGGCCGGGGCTCCGCTGAGCCCGGCCGCCCTCGGGCACGCCGCCGACCTCGCCCGCGCCCATCTCGAGGCGCAGGCGAAGGGCGCGCGCAGCTGGTTCATCACCCTGCCGAGCCCGGACCGGCCGACCCTCGACCTGTTCTGGCGCCGCAAGCCCGGCACCCCGCCGGGCCAGGCGATGCTCGATCCCGCGACCGGCGCCGCGGTCGCCGTCCGCGACACCCGCGGTGGCGACTTCCTCTACCGCTTCCACTTCGAGCTCAGCATGGCGCCGCTCTGGGGCCGCTGGATCGTCGGAATCTGCGCGATGATCATGCTCGTCGCGCTGGTCTCCGGAATCGTCACCCACCGGCGGATCTTCGTCGACCTGTTCACCTTCCGCCGTCACGCCAAGTCGGCGCAGCGCGGCTGGCTCGACGCGCACAACGTGACCGGGGTGCTGGCGCTGCCGTTCCACCTGATGATCACCTATACGGGGATCGTGACGCTGGCGCTGATGTACATGCCCTGGGGCGTCACCACCGCCTATCGCGGCTACGCGCAGGCCTTCTTCGCCGAATCCGGCCAGATCACCGCCGCCCGCCCGCCCGCCGGACGCCCCGCGCCGCTCGCCCCGTTCGGCCCGATGGTCGAGCGCGCGCTCGCGATGAACGACGAGCCGCTGGAGCGGATCACCGTGCAGAACCCGGGCGACGCCAACGCGACGGTCGTGGCGGTGTTCGAGGAGCCGCATGGCCTGAGGCACCGCCATCCGCAGGTGGCGTTCGACGGCACCAGCGGCGCGGTGATCGAGACCTTGGGCGCGATGAAGCCCGCCGCCGGCACCTTCACCGCGATGGTCGGCCTGCACGAGGCGCATTTCGCCGGGCCGGCCCTGCGCGTGCTGTTCTTCCTCAGCGGCGCGATGGGCGCGGCCATGGTGGCGACCGGGCTGATCCTCTGGACGGTGGCGCGGGTGCCCAAGCCCGGCACCGCGACGCGGGCGCACCTCGGGATGCGGCTGGTGCAGGCGCTCAACGTCGGCACCATCGCCGGGCTGCCGATCGCCATCGCCGGCTACTTCCTGGCCAACCGCCTGCTCCCGCTCGGGATGGCGGAGCGCAAGGAGGCCGAGGTGACGGTCTTCTTCGGCGCCTGGATCCTGGCCACGCTGGTGCCGCTGGCCCTGCCGCCGCGAACCGGATGGACCGCGATGCTCGCGACCGCGGCCGCGCTGCTCGCCGCCGTGCCGGTCGTCGGCGGGCTCGCCACCGGGCGCCACCTGCTCGCGAGCCTGCGGGCCGGCGACGCGGCGTTCTACGGGTTCGATCTCGCGCTGCTCGGGCTCGGCGCCGCCTTCGCCTTCGCGGCCTGCAAGGCGGCGGGGCTGCGCCGGCGACCGCTCGCCGAGCGACCGCGGCCCGGCGCCGTGGCGGCGCAGCACTGATCGACGGATTACTTGCGGTTGCGCGCCCCGCCGGCCTCGCCGGCCAGGCGGCGGCGCGGCGCTACTGCAGCGTCAGCGGCATCGGGTCGACGCCGATCGACGGGATGCCGCGCCGGTCGAGCGAGGCGCGCAGCGCATCCGTGAGCGTCGCGCCGCCGGTGAAGGCGCCGAGCACCGGGCCCTCGTCCGAGCGCGCATCGCGCGGGGTGCTGCCGAGAAGCTGCGTCACCCGGCGCGCGATGGCGGGCGCCGGATCGATCCAGGTGACGGGCCAGGGCGCGAGCCGCTCGAAGCGGGCGCGCAGCAGCGGGTAATGGGTGCAGGCGAGGCAGACGACGTCGGTGCGCCGGCCGTCCTCGGCCGTGACGAAGCACGGTGCGATCTCGGCGGCGATCGCCGCGTCGTCCACCGGCGTGCCGGCGAGTTCCGCCTCGGCGTAGTTGGCGAGGTTCGCCGAGCCGACCGAGGTCACCGAGCAGGCCTCGGCATAGGTCATGATCAGGTCGCGCGTGTAGGAGCGCGCGACGGTGCCGGGGGTCGCCAGCAGCGTGACGAGGCGTGAGCGGCTGGTCTCGGCCGCCGGCTTGATCGGCGGCACCACGCCGACGAACGGCGTCGGGAAGCGCTGGCGCAGGGCCGGCAGCACCAGCGTTGAGGCGGTGTTGCAGGCGATGACGACGAGGTCGGGCCGGTGCGTCGCGATCAGGCGCGCCATCACGTCGAGCACGCGCTGGACCAGGACCGATTCCGAGAGCCGGCCGTAGGGGAAGGCCGCGTCGTCCGCGGCGTAGACGTAGCGCGCGTCGGGCCGGGCCCGGCGCACCTGCTCCAGCACCGTCAGGCCGCCGAGGCCCGAGTCGAACACCAGGATGGTGGGCTCGGGCGCCGCGCGCAAAGCCGCCGCCGACAGGCTCGCTCCGGCCATCAGATCGATCCGCATCAGAACGCGTACCCCAGCATCAGAGCCCCGCAGTCTTGGACGAGAGGGTTAAGGCCATCTCACTGCGGCTGCAAAAAGGCTCGGGGATCGATCAACCGCGTCGAGCGGCCCCGCTCTACACAGACTTGCGGCGCGTCGGCCGGCATCGGTGAGCCTATTGCGAACTGAATCGTCGCGCTGCCGTTGTCGGCTGCGCCTTCGGCCATATCTCCATCAACCGCGACCGGCGGATCAACGGACGACGGGAGGACCAGCATGGCTGCGACGGCGACACTTCGCGAGACGGACGCGCCCGCTCAGGCCTTCCCGCCGCCGCCCGTCTCCGCCCGGCCGGTGGACCGGGACGCCTGGATCGCCGCCTTCCGCTTCGTCCGTGCCGAGACCGAGCGCCGTGCCGCGCCGCTGTCGCCGGAGGATCAGCAGGTCCAGTCGATGGCCGATGCCAGCCCGACCAAGTGGCATCGCGCGCACACGACATGGTTCTTCGAGCAGTTCCTGCTGCGCGAGCACCTGCCGGGCTACCACATCCACGACGAGCGCCTGCACTACCTGTTCAACTCGTACTACGTCGCCGCCGGCCCACGTCAGCCGCGGGTGATGCGCGGGCTGATCACCCGGCCGACCACCGAGGAGATCGCCGGCTACCGCGCCCACATCGACCGCGCGGTCGAGACGTTGCTGGCGCAGGCCGCGCCGGGGACGCTCGAGGCGATCCTGCCGATCCTCGAGATCGGGCTGTTCCACGAGCAGCAGCACCAGGAACTGCTGATCACCGACATCCTGCACGCCTTCGCGCAGAACCCGCTGCATCCAGTCTACGACGCCGAATGGCGTTTTCCGAAGGCGGCCAATCGTTCCGGCACGATCGACCTGGCCCACGGCATCCATCAGGTCGGCCATGCCGGCGACGGGTTCTCGTTCGACAACGAGCATCCCCGGCACGACAGCCTGGTCCTGCCCGTGTCGATCGACCGGGCGCTCGTCACGACCGGCGACTGGCTGCGCTTCATGGAAGATGGCGGCTATTCCCGCCCCGACCTGTGGTTGTCCGACGGCTGGCTCGCGGCGCAGGCCGAGGGCTGGGAGGCGCCGGGCTACTGGCAGCCGGGCGAGCCGGGCTGGACCTGCATGACGCTCGGCGGCCGGCGCCCGATCGATCCGGCGCAGCCCGTCACCCACATCAGCTACTACGAGGCGGATGCCTACGCCCGCTGGGCCGGGCGCGACCTGCCGACCGAGTTCGAATGGGAGGTCGCCGCCCGCGACGGCGGGCTCGACGACGCGTTCGGCCTCGTCTGGCAATGGACCCGCAGCGCCTACACCGCCTACCCGGGATATCGCCCGCTGCCGGGTGCACTCGGCGAGTACAACGGCAAGTTCATGTCGAACCAGTTCGTGCTGCGCGGCTCGTCGGTGGCGACGCCGGAGGGTCATGCGCGGCTGCCCTACCGCAACTTCTTCTATCCGCATCAGCGCTGGCAATTCACGGGCCTGCGCCTCGCGCAGTCCCGCGCCTGACGTCGCATCCCGGAGTACCGCGCGTGACCATCAAGCCCGTCTTCGCAGACGCGACGCCGCTCGCCCACTTGCCCGACGACCGGGCGTTCCTCGAAGACGTGCTGGCCGGGTTCGCGAAGCCGCAGAAGACCTTGCCGGCGAAGTACTTCTACGACGCCGTCGGGTCCGACCTGTTCGAGCAGATCACGCGGCTGCCGGAATACTACCCGACCCGGACCGAGCTCGGCATCCTCGACATGCGAGGCGCCGAGATCGCCGCCGCCCTGCCGCGCGGCGCCGCGCTGGTGGAGTTCGGCAGCGGCTCGACCGTGAAGGTCCGTCGCCTGCTCCGGCACATGCCGGACCTCGCGGCCTACGTCCCGGTCGACGTGTCGGAGACGTTCCTGCGCAGCGAGGCGGCCGCGCTCCAGGGCGATCATCCCGCCCTGCGCATCGCGCCGATCGCCGCCGACTTCACCCAGCCCTTCGCCCTGCCGCACGACCTCGGCGACGCGCCGCGCGCCGGGTTCTTCCCGGGCTCGACCATCGGCAACTTCGAGCCCACGGAGGCCGGCCGCCTGCTGCGCCAGTTCGGCGACGTGCTGGGGGAGGGCGCGACGCTCGTCGTCGGCGTCGACCTCGTCAAGGACGCCGCGGTGCTCGAGGCGGCCTACGACGACGCGGCCGGCGTGACCGCGGCGTTCAACCTCAATCTGCTGACCCGGATCGATCGCGACCTATCCGGCACCTTCGCCGCCGCCGCGTTCGCGCACCGGGCGGTGTTCAACCGCGCGGCCTCGCGGATCGAGATGCATCTCGTGAGCCGCGCCGACCAGACGGTGACGGTGGCCGGACACGCCTTCGCCTTCGCCGAGGGCGAGACGATCCACACCGAGAACAGCTACAAGTACACGCTCGACGGTTTTCGCGCCCTGGCGGCGGAGGCCGGGTGGTCGCCGGTCACGGTGTGGACCGACCCCGAGAGGTTGTTCTCGGTGCATGCCCTGCGCTTGGGGTAGGGGGCGGCTCGAGGGTTCTCGCGAGAGCGTCGCGCGTCACGGCCCCCTCTCCCGCATGGGAGGGGGCCTGCACCCCGATCCGCACGCGAGATGCGCGTTCGATCCCCCTCAGCCCAGCATCCGCAGGACGGCCCGCGCGGCGCGTTCGCCGTCGAGGGTTGCGCCGCCGACCGTCATGGCGCCGCCGCCCGCATAGGCTTCGCCGGCGAGGAAGATGCGGTCGCCGATCGCCGCCTGCAGGGCTGTCCGGGCGTCGGCATGGCCGGGATGGGCGATCGCGTAGCTGCCGCGCGCATGCGGATCGGTCCACCAGCCGGCAAGCTTGCCTGCCGTCACGGCGCCGCGCGCCTGCGTGCCGAGGATCGCCACCAGCCGGTCCGTGACCTCGGCGACGGCCGCCGCTTCGCCGAGCTCGCACAGGGCACGGGATCCGTCGCCGCCGATGTTGGCCACCGCGAGCGGTCGGTCGAACGGCGAGACCTCGAAGTAGATCGTCCGGTCCTGGTCGCCGCGGTGTGCCACGGACACTGCGTCCCCCACCGCCTTCAGGTCGATCCGGGCGGGATCGAGCCGGAGGCCGACCTTGCTGTAGGCGCCCATGCCGAGGCCGCCGAGCGCATCCCGCGTCGGGGCCGGCAGGTCCGGCGTGAAGCGGATCGTGCCCGCGGCCAGCACGCCGACTGGAACGGTGAGGATCACCGCCGCGGCGTCGAGCGTGCCGCCGGGCGTCGTCACCCGCACGCCCTCGCCGGTCCAATCGATGGCGGTCGCGGCCGTGCCGAGGGAGACCGGCATCGTCGCGAAGCGGCGCCGGACCAGGCTGCCGTAGCCGTCGAGCCACAGGTCGGTGCCGGACCACAGCCGGTCGTAGTCGAGCACCGAGACGCGCTCGGGCTCCTCGCCGAGCGACAGCCGGGCAAGGCCCGCCGCCGCCTGCGCCATGTCCGGTCCGGCCGCGGCCGCGGCTTCGGCAAGCGACCGGTCGGGGCCGTCCACCGGCTTCAGGGCGGCGTCGAGGCCGGAGAAGGCGGCGCGGCGTCGGTTGCGCTCGGTCACGGTCGCCGGGCGCCCGTCGACGAACAGGATCCGCGCCCAGCCTTCCTGCCCGGCGATCCGCACGTTCTCGCGTTCGGCGACGGCGCGCCAGGGATTGCGCTCGGCCCAGTGAACGTACTCGGCACCGGCATCGAAGGGACAGTCCGGCCCGAGCCCGAGCTCGGTATGGGCGCGACCGCCGATGCGGTCGCGCGCCTCGATCACGGTGAAGGGACGCCCGGCCTGCCGCAGGATGTCGGCGGCCGCGAGCCCGGCCGCGCCGGCGCCGACGACGATCACCGGACCGTCGCGACCGGCCGCCCTCACGACCGGAGCCGCGAGGAGGGCGCCGATCAGCGCGGCGCGACGGGTGAGGGACATGACGGCTCCGTTCGCGCGAGTGCGTGCTGCGACCGGAGCGGCGCGATCAGGCGCGCTTCTCCATCATCGCCTTGACCTGCATCAGCTGGTCCCAGACCTGGCCCGGCGAGGTTCCCATGAACTCGAAGCCGGCATTGATACCCCAGTAGATCCCGAGGCAGATCAGCGGCACCAGCACCCAGGCCAGGATCTCCTCGCCGCGGCGGCGGCGGCTCCGGCGGCGGCGGCGCTCCTCGCGTCGGGTGACGGGCTTCGGTCGGGCGGGCGCCGCCGTGGGCTGATCGACGGGCAGGAGGGGGCCCTCATGCAGTTCGCTCATCGTCACGCCCGCTCGATCCTTCGCGGCGGCGGTCGGCCGCCGCGTCCATGGTGCAATCGTCCGCGAACCTGAAAGCCGCATTCGCCGTCATGCGCAAGGCCCCGGAGCGCGAGGCGCGCTCCGGGGCCAGGTCGATCGGGCTCACGTCGCTTCGGCGTCAAGCCCGGACGAGGGGGACTTTCGGCACCGTGCGGACGCCGCCGCCACCCGAATTGCCGCCCTTGTCGTCCTTGGGCGTCTTCTTGCGGGCCGCGGCCCGGGGCTTGGCGCGCTTGTGCTTCTTGACCGCGTTGGTCACGTCCGCCTCGGGCTTCGGCACCACGGGGCCGGCCGGGAACTCGAAGCCCAGCGTCTCCTTGCCGCCGGCCTTCGCCTCCGCATCCTCGGGCTTGCGCACGATGACGCGGACTGCGCCGCCGTTCTTCAGCTTGCCGAACAGCACCTCGTCGGCGAGCTGCGTCTTGATGCTCGACTGGATCAGCCGCGCCATCGGGCGGGCGCCCATCGCATCGTCGTAGCCGTGCTCGACCAGCCACGCGCGCGCCTCGTCCGACAGCTCGATCGTGACGTTGCGATCGGCGAGCTGCGCCTCGAGCTGGAGCACGAACTTGTCGACGACCTTGGCTACGACCTCCTTCGGCAGGTGGCCAAACGAGATGATCGCATCGAGCCGGTTGCGGAATTCCGGTGCGAACAGCTTGTTGATCGCCTCCACGTCGTCGCCCGTGCGCTTGGCCTGTGTGAAGCCGTAGGCCGACTTCGCGAGGTCGGACGCGCCCGCGTTCGTGGTCATGATGATGATCACGTTGCGGAAATCGACCTGCTTGCCGTTGTGGTCGGTGAGCTTGCCGTGGTCCATCACCTGCAACAGGATGTTGAACAGGTCCGGATGCGCCTTCTCGATCTCGTCGAGCAGCAGCACGCAGTGCGGGTGCTGGTCGATCCCGTCGGTGAGCAGGCCGCCCTGGTCGAAGCCGACATAGCCGGGCGGTGCGCCGATCAGGCGCGAGACCGTGTGGCGCTCCATGTATTCCGACATGTCGAACCGCAGCATCTCGACGCCGAGCGACGACGCCAGCTGCTTGGCGGCCTCGGTCTTGCCGACGCCGGTCGGTCCCGCGAATAGGTAGGAGCCGATCGGCTTGTCCGGGTCGCGCAGGCCGGCGCGCGCCAGCTTGATCGCCGAGGTCAACGCATCGATGGCGTTGGGCTGGCCGTAGACGACGCGCTTCAGGTTCTCGGTGAGATGCTGGAGCACCACCGCGTCGTCCTTCGACACGGTCTTCGGGGGGATGCGCGCCATCGTGGCGATCGTCGCCTCGATCTCCTTGATGCCGATCACGCGCTTGCGGCGCGCCTCCGGCACCAGCATCTGCGACGCGCCGGTCTCGTCGATCACGTCGATCGCCTTGTCGGGCAGCTTGCGGTCGTTGATGTAGCGTGCCGACAGCTCGACCGCGGCCTTCACGGCCTCGGTGGTGAACTTGAGCTTGTGGAACTCCTCGTAATAGGGCCGCAGGCCCTTTACGATCTCGATCGCGTCCGGGATCGACGGCTCGGCGACGTCGATCTTCTGGAAGCGACGCACCAGGGCGCGGTCCTTCTCGAAGTACTGGCGGTACTCCTTGTAGGTGGTCGAGCCGATGCAGCGCAGGGTCCCGGCGGCGAGCGCGGGCTTGAGCAGGTTCGAGGCGTCCATCGCGCCGCCGGAGGTGGCGCCGGCGCCGATCACGGTGTGGATCTCGTCGATGAAGAGCACCGCGTTCGGGTGCGCCTCGATCTCCTTCATCACCTGCTTCAGGCGCTCCTCGAAGTCGCCGCGGTAGCGCGTGCCGGCGAGCAGCGTGCCCATGTCGAGGGAGAACACGGTGGCGTCGGCCAGGACCTCCGGCACCTCCTTCTGCACGATCTTGCGGGCGAGCCCTTCGGCGATCGCGGTCTTGCCGACGCCGGGATCACCGACCAGCAGCGGGTTGTTCTTCTGCCGGCGGCACAGCACCTGGATCGTGCGCTGGACCTCGCTCTCGCGGCCGATCAGCGGGTCGACCTTGCCGTCGCGGGCCTTCTTGTTGAGGTTGACGCAGTAGGCGTCGAGGGCGTCGCCCTTCTTCTTCGTGCGGTTCTCGCCGTCGTCGCTCGGCCGCTCGTTCGAGCCCTCGTCGTCGGCCCCGCGCACCGGCTTCGCCTCGGAGGCGCCGGGGCGCTTGGCGATGCCGTGGCTGATGTAGTTGACCGCGTCGTAACGGGTCATGTCCTGCTCCTGCAGGAAGTAGGCGGCGTGGCTCTCGCGCTCGGCGAAGATCGCCACCAGCACGTTGGCGCCGGTGACCTCCTCGCGGCCCGAGGACTGCACGTGGATCACCGCGCGCTGAATCACGCGCTGGAAGCCGGCCGTGGGCTTGGCGTCCTGGCGTCCGTCGCCGGTAAGGTTGGAAAGCTCGGTGTCGACGTACTCGACGAGGCTGCGCTTCAGCGTGTCGATCTCGACGTTGCAGGCCCGCATGACAGCGGCGGCGTCCTGGTCGTCGACCAGCGCCAGAAGCAGATGCTCCAGCGTGGCGTATTCGTGCCGGCGCTCGCCGGCCAGCGCCAGGGCGCGGTGGAGAGCTTGTTCAAGGCTGCGTGAGAAGCTGGGCAATGCTCGAGCCTTTGTGCTGCGTGAGCCTACTTTTTTTCCATAACGCACTGCAGAGGATGTTGGTGTTTGCGCGCAAAGTCCATGACCTGCGTCACCTTGGTCTCGGCGACCTCGTAGGTGAACACCCCGCATTCTCCGACGCCGTTATGATGCACATGCATCATGATCTGGTAGGCGTCTTCGTGGGTCTTGTTGAAGAAACGCTCGACCACCAGCACGACGAAATCCTGCGGCGTGTAGTCGTCGTTGAGCAAAAGCACCCGATACAGGCTCGGCCGCTTGGTCTTCGGCTTGGTACGGGTGATGATCGCCGTATTCGAGCGATCGTCGCCGCCCGGGTCCCCGGGGTCCGAGGCGGTCGTCGTGAATCGCACCGCCTCGAGCGAAGGCCGGCCTGTCGAGTCGTGGGGATGAGCGGTGCCCCGCATCGGGACGTCTGTCATCGTGATGGAACCGGCTCCTTCGTGCCGGCCGGGGCTTGTCGCGTCGCTGCGACGGGCCCGGCCGCGTCTGAGCCAATCTAGGCGGCGGGATTCGGTTTCGCCAGTCGCCTGCGCGCAACTGTCCGGGAGCGGGCCGCCGCACCCGCAAACGGGTCAGGCGGGGGTTCGCGCCGCCGCCGCCGTGGCGGACCGGCCGGCCAGCGCCGTGAACGGCTTCGCCATGTCCTGAGCCAGCGTGGCGTAGAGGTCGCGGAAGGTCGCCGCGCGCGCCATCCAGAGCTCGCCGGAGGTCTTCACGAACGCGCTCTGGATCTCGATCGCCTTGGCCGGGCTGCCGGCCTTCACGACCTTTTCCGTGGTCGCGGCGACCTCGGCGCTGACCTGCTTGAGGAAGTCCATCCACTCGATGCCGATGGTCTGGCTGGTGCGGGCGGCGGCGCCGACGCTCTGGCTCAGCGCCGCGGCGCCGGCCTTCGCGCCGTCGAGGCCGTTGCGGACCGCGTCGGCGGCCGGGGCGTAGGATGGGGTCATGAAGGATCTCCTGCGGCGCCACGGCCTCGACCGCGCGCCCGCGAGTAATCGGGGTGCCACCGTCGTCCGGCCCGAACGGCTACGGCCCGTCACATTTGTGCACTGCAGCATCTGCCGTCAATCCGTGTTGCGATGCAAAAGTGATGCGTCGAATGTCGTCCGCTCCATTAACCGCGCCGTAACTGCATCGCCGTAGCGTGTTTGACAGACGTGATCGGGCCACGCCGCAGGGCATGTCCGAGCTGAATGGTGCGATGCAAACCGGCCGTGGCCGGTCTGTCGAGGGCAATGAGTCGTGATGCGTAGCGTTTCCCGTCGCTCCCGGACCGTGCCCACGATCTCGGCCGCGCTCGCCGCCGCCGCGGTCCTGACCGCGCTGGCGTCTCCCGCCGAGGCGCGCCGCCACGGGCGCCACGTCCGCCCCGGCGGCGGCTACAATCCGCCCTACGCCGCGATGGTGGTCGACGTGAAGTCCGGCCGCACGCTGCACGCGGTGAACGAGGACGCGATCCGGCACCCGGCCTCGATCACCAAGGTGATGACCCTCTACATGCTGTTCGAGCAGATGGAGAAGGGGCGCTTCGCCCTCGATTCCGAGCTGACGATCTCGGCCCATGCCGCAGCCCAGGCGCCGTCGAAGCTCGGCCTGCGGCCCGGCCAGACCATCGCCGTCGAGGACGCGATCAAGGCGATCGTCACCAAGTCGGCCAACGACGTGGCCTGCGCCATCGGCGAGAACATCGCCGGCTCCGAGGAGCGGTTCGCCGAGCTGATGACCGCCAAGGCGCACGCGCTCGGCATGAGCCGCACGCACTACGCCAACGCCTCGGGCCTTCCCGATTCCGAGCAGGTGACGACGGCCCGCGACCTCACCGTGCTGGCGCGCGCGATCCAGGACCGCTTCCCGCGCTACTACCGCTACTTCCAGACCCGGTCCTTCGCCTTCCGCGGCCGGACGATCGGCAACCACAACCACCTGCTCGGCAACGTCGAGGGCGTCGACGGCATCAAGACCGGCTACACCCGCGATTCCGGCTTCAACCTGATGACGGCGGCCAAGTCCGACGATCGCCAGATCGTGGCGATCGTGCTCGGCGGCAAGTCGGGCGCCAGCCGCGACCGGATCATGGCCGACCTCGTCCGCGCCAGCCTGCCGCGCGCCTATGCCGGCGCCCGCCAGGCGCCGCCGACCGTCGAGG
>NZ_VRVH01000088.1:0-15632 GCF_008040095.1 Methylobacterium sp. WL6
AGCGCCACGCGTGTCGCACCGCCGAGGCCGGCGAGCACGACGCCCTTCGGCGCCTCGGCCGACCGGCGGATCGTCTCGGCCGTCTCCGGCGCTTCGATCGGGATCCGCGCCCAGAAGGTCGAGCCCTCGCCGACGCGGCTCTCAAGGCCGACGCCGCCGCCCATCGCCGCGATCAGGCGCTCCGCGATCGAGAGGCCGAGGCCGGTGCCGCCGAAGCGGCGCGTGGTCGATTGGTCGGCCTGGGTGAAGGCGGTGAACACCCCGGCGATCTTGTCCTGCGGAATGCCGATGCCGGTGTCGACGACGGCGATCTCCAGCATCCGCCCGTCGTCGCAGGTCCGCATGCGGACGAGGACGTGGCCCGCTTCCGTGAACTTGAGGGCGTTGGAGACGAAGTTGCTGACGACCTGGCCGAGGCGCACCGGGTCGCCGACCATGCCGGCGGGCACGTCCGCGCCGATCTCGGCCGCGAGGTCGAGCCCGGCCGTGCGGGCGCGCTCGCCGAACAGCGTGACGACCGAGTCGGCGATCTCGGCCGGGCTGATCGCGGTGCGCTCCAATTCGAGCTTGCCGGCCTCCACCTTGGCGAAGTCGAGGATGTCGTTGATGATCGCCAGCAGCGATTGTCCCGAGCGCGCGATCACCTCGGCGTAGCGGCGCTGGCGCGGCGGCAGGTCGGTGGCGGCCAGGAGCTCGGCCATCACCAGCATGCCGTTCATCGGCGTGCGGATCTCGTGGCTCATGGTGGCGAGGAAGGTGGATTTCGCGGCGTTGGCGGCGTCCGCCTGCTCCCGCGCCTCGCTGAGATCGTGGGTCCGCACGCGGACCTCCTCCTCCAGCCCGGTGCTGTAGGCGGCGAGCTGCCGGTCGCGGACGTTCACCGCGCCGAGCAGGTCGTTGAAGGTCTGGGCCAGGGCCCCGACCTCGTCGTCGGTGGTGACGTCGGCCCGTCGGCTGTAGTCGTGGCGCGAGCGCACCGCGTCCATGGTGCCGGCGAGCGCGGTCAACGGCCGCGTCACGGCACGCTGAAGCCTGAGCGAGACCGCGAGGCCGACGGCCACCGCGACGAGGCCGGCGAGCAGCGCGTTGAGCGCGACGCCGCCGAGGCGGTCGGCGAGGTCGCCGGTCTCGGCGACCACCACGACCCGGCCGATCTCGCGCTGGTTCTCCAGCACCGGCTCGCCGACCTTGAGGGTCCGGGTGAGGAGCAGAGCGAGGAGCGACGGCTGCTCGGCGGCGTCGAGGTCGAGGTCGTTCGACAGCCTGAGCCCGATGCCCTGCTCGCCGAGGATGCTGCCGTCCGGGCGAATCAGCGCGGCGTAGACCAGCGAGGGGTTGCGCGCGATCGCCCGAAGGGTGGTGTCGGCCGCATCCGCGTCGTCGCTCGCGATGGCGCCGGCGCCGCTCTGCGCGAGCACGCGCGCGACCGTGCGCAGGGCCTCGCGCTTGTCGGCGGCGTAGCGGTCGACCTCGCGCCAGACCGAGAGCGTGGTCGCGACGAGGAGCGCCACCGCGACGGCGCCGACGACCGCCCAGGCGACCCGGCCCGCGAGGGACCGCCGCGGGTCCAGTGCCTTCCAACGCATCGTGCCCCGGCCTTCCTTCGAACGTCGCATCCGATCGCGTCGGCTCACGCGGCTGCGCGCAGCCATTGCCGCTCGACCTCGCCCCAGCCGGCCAGGAACGCCGCGACGCAGGCCGGGTCGAAGTGCGAGCCTGCGTTGTCGGACAGGAGCGCCCGCGCCTTCTCGAGCGACCAGGCCTCCTTGTACGGCCGCTCCGAGACCAGGGCGTCGAACACGTCGGCCACGGCGACGATGCGGCCCGACAGCGGGATCGCCTCGCCGGCCAGGCCCGCCGGATACCCGGTGCCGTCCCAGCGCTCGTGGTGGCTCGCGGCGATCTCGGCGGCGAGCTGAACCACGTTCGAGGTGCTGCCTTCGAGGATGCGGCGGCCGCGCTCGGCGTGCTTCTCCATCTCGCTGCGCTCGTCGACCGAGAGCGCGCCCTGCTTGAGCAGGATCGCGTCGGGCACGCCGATCTTGCCGACGTCGTGCATGGTCGAGGCGAGGCTCAGGAGCCGGCAATATTCGGCGTCGAAGCCGAGGTTCTTCGCGATGATGCCGACATAGGTCGAAACCCGCGCGATGTGGTTGCCGGTGTCGGTGTCGCGGTGCTCGGCCGCGCGCATCAGGAGGTCGATGATCTCGCGCTCGCGCGCCTCGATCACCGAGACGGCGGCGGCGACCTCGCGCGCCAGCCACGCCGCGCGGTCCTGCTCCTGGCGGTGGGCGTGGCTGATCTTCATCAGGTTGCCGACGCGCGCCCGGATCTCGGCGGGGTCGAACGGCTTGCCCAGGAAGTCGGTGGCGCCGGCATCGAGCGCCTGACGGCGGATCGTGCGCTGGTCCATGCTCGTCACCATGACGATCGGCACGTGCGCGAAGCCCGCCACGCCCCGCGCGGCCGCGATGAACTCGAGCCCGGTCATCCCCGGCATGTCGTAGTCGGTGATGGCGATGCCGATGCGCTCGACGTTGTCGCGCAGGAACGCCAGCGCCGCGACGGGGCAGGTGAACTCGACCGGCTCGCAGTCGGGCACGGGCTTCAGCGCCTGGACGACGAGCAGGTTGTTGAGTTCCGCATCATCGAGGATCAGCGCGAGCATGAGGCTCCATCCCGTCGGCGGTGAAGGGGGCCCGTCGTCATTGCGTCAGCAGCAGCCGGCCGGAGACCGGGCCGACGCCCTTCGGCACCGGCACGCTCGTCGCGCCGTAATTCGCGTTGAGGACGAGGTTCGGGCCTTCGTAGAGATTGATCTGCTGGGCCACGATCACGGTGTAGGCCGACTGGTCGGCCACCGGCCTGGATGCGTCGATCACCAGGCGGCCCGCCGGCAGGTAGATCGTGCCGAGCATGGTGCGGGCGTTGTCGCTGATGATGCGGTAGGTCCGCACCGGCTTGGTGAAGGCGAGCGGCGGCGGCGTCGGGCTGATGATGTCCCCGAGCAGGGTGTCGACGAGCGCCGTCGGATCGATCGGCAGGATGACCCCGCGATCCTCCGACAGCAGCAGGCCGGCCATGATCCCGGTCGTGGGGGCGGTCAGGCTGATGGTGGTCTTCTTGTCGAAGACCAGGCCGCCGTTGTTCCCGGTGAAGTAGAAGGCCACGTCGGTGCCGGTGAGCGTCGCCTTCTTGTCGACGACGAGCGGACCGTCCTTCATCACGTAGATGCCCGGCTTCAGCGTGACGACGGCGTCCTTGGTGATGTGCAGGCCGGCGCAATAGGTGCCCGGCTCCAGGGTGATGTCTCTGTCGATCGTCTTGATCGCGAGCACGTTGAGCAGGTTGAGCGGGAACGGCAGCGTCGCGCAGGCGCCGATCGGCGGCGCGGCGCGGTCCTTCAGGGGATCCTCGATCACCGGGCACCCGGTCTGCGGCGTCGGGCTGAAGTTCGCGCGCACGCCGAGGTAGCCGCCGGCCGAGCAGATCGTCTGCGCCTTGGCGATCGCGTTGTCCTGGCCCACCATTCCCGTTCCCGAGACGGAGTTCGAGTAGAGGGCGCAATCGGTGGCGGTGACCTGCGCGTTCTTCTGCAGGTTGAACGCGCCGGCGGCGAAGGGGTCGAGCGCCAGCATGCACAGGCGCATCCGACCGACGACGCTCGCCTGCGCCTTCACCGCGAGCTTGGCGGCGGGCATCCCGACGAAGCTGCCGAAGGACAGATTGTAGCTCTCGGCGGCGATCGCCGCGACGTTGGTTTTGTCGGGCGCGACCGTGACCTGCACGGTCAGCGGCCGGTCCGGCGGCGATTTCGCCTCCGATCGCACCGTCTGCTCGGTGACGCCGACCACCGCGGCGGTGCTCGACAGGGCAAGCTTGAGGGCGTTGCCGCCGGCGAGCGCTCCGGCGTCGACGGCGGCCTGCAACTGGTTCCGCCGGGCCGCGAGGCGCGCATAGTCGACGCCGCCGCCGACGAGGCCGAGCAGCACCGTCGCGCAGAGGCAGAAGATGACGGCCACGGCGCCGCGTCCGTCGGCTCCGAACGCCCGGAAGCGAGACGCCGCGGACGCGAACGCCACGCCGCCGCGATGCCCCGTTCGCCACCCGCTCCCCATCCCGACCGCCTCCTCGGCCCATCTTGAACCGACGGGTCTACAGGCTTCGGATTAATGAAAGGCCCTCTCGATCCGATCGGATGGAGGCGGGCGCAGAGTGATCGCGTCTGGCGTGCATGACTCTATGAAAACAATCAAGGATTGAATTTTTGGGTCGATGCTCGTCTCCGGTCGAGAACCGTTGCAGGATCGAGCCTGAATCTACATCTACAGGTAGAAATTTGCGGCGGCCTGTCGACGACATCGACCGTAGCGCCCGGCCGGCATCGAATATCGGTATTACCCCAGGTTGTAGGCCTGTTCGCCGCTCGGATCGCGTCGTCGCCGCTGCGATCGCCTTGCCCGGCCTCAGGAATTTTAAAGCTCTACCACCGTAGACTGCGGTCCATTCGGGGTAGGACCGGGCCGACGATCGGCGATCCGATGCCCTTCAGGCCGAGAATGCGTCGGACGCCCAGGACACGCTGCACGTTGCCGATCGATCGGCCCGGACCCGTCGACTCGATCGCCGGTCGCGCTGCGGATCTCCGGGCGTGGCTTCGCCGCGCATCGGTTCACGCATGGGCGCGGGTCCGGTTCGTGTCCGCGGCGGCTCCGATCCGGGCGGGCCTGCTGGCCGACCGTCGCGGCGTCGCCGCCGTCGAGTTCGCGATGCTGGCGCTGCCCTTCATCGCCCTGCTCGGCGTCGTCGCCGAATCCGGCGTGGTCGTGCTGGCCCAGCAGACCCTCGACGTGTCCGTCGACCGGGCCTCGCGCCTGCTGCGGACGGGCGAGTTCCAGGACCGGGCCGACGGCTCGGATCCGGCACAGCGCCTGCGGCAGCTGATGTGCGGCAATTCCAGCCTGTTCTTCGCCTGCCGGGACGTCCGCCTCGACGTGACGCGGGCGGATACCTTCAAGGGCTCGCAGGTGTCCGAGCCCTACGACACACAGACCAAGACCGTCTCGCAGAGTTTCGGCACCCAGTTCCAGTGCCCGACGGGGGACGACGTGATCGCGATCCGCGCGGCCGTCCCGATCCTGCGGCTGTTCGCGTTCCTCGACTTCACCGGGCGTCGCCTTGCCGACAACCGCCAGCTCCTCGTCTCGACCGTGATCTTCCGGGCGGAAGCCTACGACGCGAAGCCCTGCCAATGACGGCGGGCCGGGGCGGCCTCGGGCGGTTCGCGCGTGCGGAAGGCGGCGTCAGCGGCGTCGAGTTCGCCTTCATCACCCCGATCCTGGTCCTGATGTTCATGGCCTCGATCGAGCTTCCGCGCGCGATCACCACGGGGCGCCGGGTCTCGCTCGCGGCGACGACGATGGCGGACCTGATCTCGCGCGCCGACGTGACCGACATCGCCGACGTCTACGCCGCCGCACAGGCCGTCTCGAGCCCGTACGACCTCGGCCGTGCAGGCATCGTGCTCACCGCCGGCGGGATCTACCTCGACGGGTCGACCCCCGTGGCGAAGGTCTGCTCCAGCGTCGCGCGCAACGACACGCAGCGCGCGGCCGGCTCGACGATCGGCCCCGCGCCGGCCGGAACGGCAAGCCCCGGGGACCGTCTGGTGATGGCCGAGCTGCGCCTGCCCTACACCGCCGTGTTCGGCGTCTTCCCCGTCCTGAACCGCTGGACGTTCGTGGTCAGCAAGACCTGGCCGGTGCGGGCCGGCAAGACCTATCTCGGCCGCGAGGAAGTCGTGCTGCCCGGCGGAAAGCCCTGCGCGGCATTCTGAACGATGTCGCATCGCGCGCGCCGCGATGATCGAGCGGGAAGGCGCAGCCCACACCCATGAGGCACGACGGCCGGCTCGATCATGAAAGGCCGCAATTTCCGAAGACGGTCCCGAAACGCAAAAAGCCGGCCTGAGCCAGCTCTTGCAGTTCGATCAGTGCCTGAATTGGAGCGGGCGAAGGGATTCGAACCCTCGACCCCAACCTTGGCAAGTTTAGGTTCGGCACATTTCGCGTCTTTTCCTGTGATTGCTGGGCGTTGCCAAGTGCCTGATCCTACTTGCGGATCGGCCTGATCCGAGTTTGCTGCTGTGTGCGCCGTTGGGCCTCGGTTTCCGCCCATCTGCTTCCGCCCTGCTTCCGTGGCGGAGTGAGCAATAGGGTTGGGGTCGTTCATGCCGAAGATTACGAAGCGCCTCGTTGACGCGATAGAGCCCGATCCGACGCGCGAGGTGCAGGTCTGGGACAGCGAGTTGAAGGGCTTCGGCGTGCGGGTCCAGCCGAGCGGCGTTGCGTCCTACTTCGTGTTCTACCGGACCGAGGAAGGCCGGCAGCGCAAGCTCACCTTCGCCCGGGTCGGCGCCGTCACGCCCGATGAGGCCAGGCGCGCGGCCCGCGAAAAGCTCAGCGCCTCGACCAAGGGCGAGGACCCATCAGCCGACCGCCGCAGGATCCGACACGCGGTCACGGTGGCCGAACTGTGCGACCTCTACCTCGAGGACGCCAGGGGCCGCGTGAAGGCGTCGACGCTGGCGATGGACCGCAGCCGCATCGATCGGCACGTGAAGCCGCTCCTGGGCGCCCGCAGGGTCCCTGCCCTCACCTCGGATGACGTCGAGGCCATGCACCGGGACATCGCCGCTGGGCGGACTGCTGCGGCACGCGCCGGGATCGGCGGCGTCACGACTGGCGGCAAGGGCGTGGCGGCCCGCACGGTCGGGATGCTCGGCACCATCCTGGAGTTCGCCAAGCGGAAGAAGATCATCACGGCCAACCCGGCCCGCGGCGTCCAGCGTGCGCCCGACGGCAAGCAGCGCCGGTTCCTGTCGGCTTCCGAGATCCGCCGCCTGGGGGCGGCCATGCGTGAGGCTGAGGATCAGGGTGAGACGGCGGTGGGGATCGCAGCCGTGCGGTTCCTGCTGCTCACCGGCTGCCGGCGGATGGAAGCTCTCGCCCTGCCCCGCGCTTGGCTCGATGAGGAGCACAGCTGCATCCGATTCGGGGACACCAAGAGCGGTGCTCAGCTACGGCCGATCGGCAAGGCCGCGTTCACCGCCCTACCCGCCCGTACGGGCTCGCCATGGGCTTTCCCGGGCGAGCGCGGCGATGGGCACTTCGTTGGTCTGCCGAAGGTGCTGGACCGGTTATGCGAGCGTGCCGGCCTCCGGGGCGTGACGCTTCACGTTCTAAGGCACACGTTCGCCGCGACCGCAGCCGGGATGGGCTATTCTGAACTTACGATCGCGGGGCTGCTTGGGCATAGTGTGCCGGGGGTTACGGCTCGCTATGCGCACGTGCCGGATGTGGCGTTGGTGGCTGCTACAGGCGCAGTAGGGGCACGGGTTGCCTCATGCCTCTGCTAGGGTCCCCTCAAGGCTCCACTTCAATTCAGCAAACTATGTGCCTTCGACCAAGTACCTAAGAGCTGGTGAGCCTCCTAAACTCAGGCAGGGTTGCTTTTGCCGCAGCGTATTCCTGTTCCATACCAGCGAGCGGATCAGCACCAGCGTCCGCCCTTGAGGCTAGCGCTTCTAGTATGCGCCAATTCACTGGAGCTTCGTCCCCCTCCAAATCGAGTGCAGTTAGATCGGGAACAACACAATCTTCGTGCAAATGTCTTTTGGCACAGTCGGCGATTTCTCTGAAAGTATCGTCCTCAGCCGCTCTTGGAATAGCAGTCGTTGCACCGGCGATAAGATCCGCAAGCTGCACGCCTGAATGATCTTTCGATGAAGCAAATCTGAGCGGTACAGACATATTCCAGGTCAGGGGGCGTTTTTTACCAAATGCATCCATGTATGCTTTGTCAGATCGGTTTATCATAACGTCAAATAATCCTGCGAGTGCCAATAGAGGTTTAGAGTCATCGCACACAACTTCGATCTGCGGATACCGTTCCCCCCAAGCTGTAAGATGACTGAATATAGAAGTTGTCGTAAGGTCAAGGACCCACTTTCCGGCACCAGAACGTTCCAGAGACTTTGTTTCCTGCGAAATTACGCTATGATACCCTCGCGCAAAGCGAAGAACTTGTTCGAGCAAAGGATCTCCCTTTGCTGATAGGGCGGGCCCAAATAAAAGTGGCGCTTTCGCAGGATCTAAAGACCTCATAAAATTTTGAAATTGAAGTGATATTTCGGATAGATCTGATGATGAAGCTATCATTTGCACATAGAAGTAGCTCGAAACAAATCTATGGAAATTATTATTATAAAAAAGAAGATTATTACTCTGTATTACTGGTTCGAAAATGTACTCAAAAAGCTTACAAGAAAGGCTATATTTCTTATCGCAAAGCGTTGCTATATAGTGACCCTCTATTTTTTCAAGCACATACATCATTAAAGAGCGACCGATCTTTGAGCCCAGCAATAGGTTGGCCTTAAGTTCCGGCATTTGCACGGGATACTTAGCGCGCGCCTCAGCTAGTATTGAATTTGAGTCTTGTAATGACAAATCATGGGAGCCGTATCCGAAAAAGGGTTGCCCGGATTTGAGCATGTCATTTCCACTAAAGCCGGACTCATCACAGGAAATCAATCTAGGCATTGGTGAAGTGCTCATTGCGTTTGGCCCTTCCTTATAGGGTTCATCTGGTTAGATTTCGATCTAAGTTGGTGGGACATTGCGTGCGACGAAACCCGCGCTGGCTTGCCGAGCGCGGGGTATTCAGTCGTGCTACGCCTTCCTCAGCCGCACGCCTGGCCCCTCGCCATTCTCTTCAATGAAGATGACGCCGGATATTAATTGCGATCGAGAATGACTATCGCTAGAAATCAAATAATTCCCTAGCTTTTCGTCAATACCTACAGCTTTAAGTACTTCATCTTTCGCTTTCTAACCACGAAGGAGTTTGTCCTATTCCATACCATATGAAGATCTTCCCGGAATACGATCTGCCGTATCCCAAAATATTATAGTCTACGTGTGGAAAGATTGCTGCTGCGTCGAATTTGCTCGCATCTTCCTTTTTAAAACATTCGACAATAGCGGTTTTTCCTGCTGGAATATTAATAGGCGCTACGGGGCGGTCAAATTCGCCGCTTGTTCCGAACGTCTTTTTAGTTTTAGTGCCGAGACCACAGCTCAAGTTAACTTCTGTCATATCAAAAAAAATACTATTATTCTTTATGCTTATAGGAGAAGTGAAAGGCTTCGCATCCGGTACAGATACGTGCAGCTCCGGAACTGTATCATCCCAAGCTTTCATTGTAGCTATATATGCCGTAAAAGGAGTTTGAATTACTCCAAGAAGAGCAAAAATAAAAGTGATTTTACTATTGTTTTCAGCGATTTCCGCCATTCGGTTTTAGTCCTTGATCTATCCTAAGCCCACTTGCAACCAATTATTTCAAGCCGATTAGCAAGTGCGATGCGGACTGCTTCCAGACGAGACGGCTTCGCTTCGAACTGGTCTGCCATCCAGCATCCAAGCGTTGAGGCTCATTTCAGATAGCCCTTCGCCTTCAGGTGCTCTGAAAGAGCATCACGGATGACGTCCGGACGAGAAGGCTTCGGGTCTGGCTGAGCGTCGATCAGTGCATCCAGAGGGGATAGCAGGGCCGGTGCAACGCGCACCATCACAGGCGTCCCTTTGCCCGTAGGAGCAGGCCCACGCTTTTTCTGTGATATCAGGGTTTTCACGGCCATATAACCGTGCTACCACGGTTGCTGTCGGGCCACCAGAGTGCTTGGAACACTCTGATGGCCCTGACCACCAACCGCATCTGGAGGATGCTGTTCA
Organism: Methylobacterium sp. WL6; assembly: GCF_008040095.1. Taxonomy (NCBI): domain Bacteria; kingdom Pseudomonadati; phylum Pseudomonadota; class Alphaproteobacteria; order Hyphomicrobiales; family Methylobacteriaceae; genus Methylobacterium; species Methylobacterium sp. WL6. The sequence goes on from NZ_VRVH01000088.1 coordinate 9,799, forward strand.
TGGCTAATCACGCCCATAGCACACGCACGCCCTTATTACCCCAAGCTGGCGCTCAGTCGGCCTTATTACCCCGCGGGGTCGGCAGGCAGCCTGGCCCCGCCACCCTGGCCCTCCGCGCTATGCGGACAGCTGATCCTGACCAAGCCGCGCACGATGCTATCGAGGCGATCCGTCAGGGCTTGGATCGGCACTTCTCCGAGGCCGACCACGAGCGCCTGCAGGCCCTTCGCCGGCGCGTTGCGGATCGCATCCAAGCGGACCTTACCCTGCTAGATGCCCTGGATGGCGACCCGGACTTAGACGCCGATCATGTGACATGTGGGCGGGCGGCGGACGGTAGCCTCTACCTGTTCGGCCGTTCCACTGACGACGAGGATGGCGACAACGGCTGCGGCGACCTAGACGGCTCGCTTGAGCAGCATGGCCACGGCGCCTTCCACGATGTGGTGTTCGCATGAGTACCCCATCAGACCGCCGCGGCTTTCTCCGCGGCCTCGTCTCGCTTCCGCTCATCGGCGGCGGCGTGACACTCATCGGCAGCCCGAGTGCAGTGGCTGCACCCGTCACCGAACGATTGCTTCGCGAGTATCACGATTGGCTCATGTTCGAGCGCAACGAACTAACCCGAGAGATCGAGGGCAGTGCGCAGTCTCGGTTCGGTCTTGATTGCGTCTATGGCCACGCCCTCGACTGGCATCGTGCCCGCGGCGACCGACGGCGCGATAGCGAGGGGCGGCAGATGGGTGATGGGGTGTCTTTCCCGTCGACACGCGCCGCTCTCGTGCTCTCCGCGGTCGGATTCAACTGGCAGGAGGGTGGCCGATGAAGCGCCCGACTTTCATGCCCCGTTTAGCCACCGATGGCGGTCGCCGGATTAGGCGGACGCCCAAGGCTGATCGGATCGCGGCGCAACCCGCGACCGAGGCCGCTCGGCTCATGCGGTCGCTCATCGCCATCCGCAGTGAGGCCGAGGGGGCGCAGAAACGCGCCGATAGGGCGGTCGCGATCCTGGAGCGCGCGTTCCTGTCCTGCGCTCACGACGACCCGATCGTGACGCGGGCACTGGCGAGAGAGGCGCTGATAGAATGCCGGTTCGCCGGTAACTTCGCGCTGCTGATCCGCTACTGCGAGATGGCTGAGGAGGGCACGCTATGCGCGTGATCCTCACGGCGCTCGCCATTTTCCAGATCCGCTGGGCCGTCGCCGACCTCGCCCGGGCCGAACGGCTCGCCGCCGAGTCGGATGCAGCTCTCGAACTGGCAGGGGAGCGCCGACGACTCGCCGAGGGCTTGGCTCGCCGCGCAGGCCTCGGCAGCATGCTTCAAACAGCGCCGAATGAGTAATGACGTCCGCGCCCAGGGTGAAGCAGGAAGGGGCCCATCTCAAGATTGGGCGCGGACGGTCTGACCGAAGCCTCACAGGCGACACATACCGGTCAGTCGTATCGATGAAATTACTGCTCGGTCTTATCGCGGAACCGTTCGATCAATCCTTTCAAGACCGAAGCCCGCATGTGCATCGTAGGCGCTTTGGCTTTGGCTCTCGATGCTGTCGAACAGCTTGTCGCTGCCCTGGACGATATTGGCCGAAATCCAAACCTCGAAGACGGCGGCGATGCCGAGCCGAGCCTTGGCATACCTGAGGGTCACGACTGCCAAGTGGTCTGGCTTCGTGGCACCGACCGCGACCTAGAGGAATGCTGAGGGTGCCATCTGGGGGGGGGCTTACACGCGCTAGCCAATCGGTATCCCACCCACGCGTTCCGTGTAGCGCAGGCGCTTTACAGGTGCGTCATGTACCTATATAAGCATCTTCAGGATGAGGGATAGGTCGTGACCGCAGAACTGATTGAAGGCTGGAAATTCTCCCGCGGCGAGGCGGCCAAGATCCTGGGCATGGAGGACAACAGCCTTTCGGCTTGGCTCAAGCGGTACTCGCCGTTCCCGGAACAGCGTCAGGGAAAGGGCCGACATCTGACGTTCGGTCTAAGTGAAGTGCTCAAACTGGCTGTGATGCAGCAACTCGTGCGGATGGGGCTGTCGCCGAGTGCTGCGGCGTTTGCCCTTCGTCAGCCGATAGATGCCTATCGCGAGTTGTTGACCCGCGGCCGAGACCTGCTCGGGCATCGCGTCTCAGCTTTTCCTGGAACAGTGACGTTCTCGATGAACAGTTCGGGGCAGTGGGGCCTCATGCCGGACCCGCGGCACCAGACCAGCCTCAACGTGCACCTCTGGCCAATCTTCGACGACCTCTGGCCGCGCCTCCGCGAAGCCATCAGCCAGAGCCCTGGTCAGGTGGCCGCCGAAGACATTAGCCTCGCCTTGTCGAAATATCATCAGCACATCCTCCAGGTTCGGGGGAAGCTGTGGGGCAATAATTCCTCAGAATTAGAGACTTAAGACTAGAACGCATCTTCGCATAGTTCTGAGTAAGCTCTGCGCCCACTGACAGGAGCATGAAAATGGCAGGTCTTCAGGAACCCCTTTCGAGGGTGCTGGCGGAGCTTTGTCCGCCACCCAAGGTGAGCAAGCCGCGGCTGCGCCGCTGGGAGGCCAGCCGCTACCTGCTCAACGAGCACGGGATCGAGATGGCGATTGCCACCCTGGCCAAGCTCGCCTGCCTGGGCGGTGGACCTCCGTTCCAGAAGGCTGGTCGTGTGCCGCTGTATCCCGTCGATCTTCTCGATGAATGGGCACTGGCTCGCTTAGGCCGGGTGGTGCGCTCGACCTCGGAGGACGGGCATGCCTGAGACCCGCACCGGGCGCGCTGCTCGACTTTTACCGAAACCGATCTGGTCGGCGCTCAAAGCCGGTTCTGCCTCAGTGGCGGTCATTGATCGGGAAGGCATGGTGCTTGGCATCGTCGCCAACAGCACCGCTGCTCGGACCTTCCTCCGGGAGGGCGCGCGATGAACGGCACTGAGCTTGGCAACGCCAATCCGACCCCTGATCTCGTGCCAGTCTACGAAGCAGCCGGTGACGCTGCCCGGATCGCAGAGGTTTATGCTCGCGCCGCGACAGAGTTCGCTGCGATCGGCGACGCCCGCGGCTTGGCCTATTCGATCCGGTGCGCGGCCAGTGCCCTCATGACCGCGGCTGGTCTCGCCGATGAATTGCGGCCCTCCCGCACGATCAGGGAGCGCGCCGCATGACTATGCAACTTTCCCGTCAGCAGCGCCGCGCGATGCAGCGGCATGCCGTCGAAGCCGAGCTGGCGACCGACGCGGATCGGAAGTTCTTCGACCGGTTCCCGCATCGGCAATATCGGATGCGCAGGATGGGTCGCGCGGAGATCGGCCAGCTTGAGGCCGTGTGCGACGGGTCGATCTTCACCGATCACGGCGACGCCCCGTTCGTAATGGTCAAGAACATCGCCCCCGGCGTTCGGCTGCGGGCTTTCGTTCCTGGGCCGGCTGATGAGGATGGCAGCGACGCCCCAGAAGGCGGCATCGCGATCCTCTGGGCGCAGTACGCCGCCCGGCATCCCCACTTCGCCGAGAAGGAGGCGATGCTTCGGAAGGCGGCAGCCCTACCGGGTGGTCCGCTTCACGATGGAGGTGGCCGATGACGGATCGTCTCGACGCCGCCCTCTACCTCATCAAGCGCGGGGCAAAGATCTTCCCGCTTCATGGAATGCGCAAGGGTACGGACGGCCGCCTTGTCTGCACATGTGGGAACCTAGCCTGCGAGGACGCCGGCAAGCACCCGATGGCGAAGCTGGCGCCGAAGGGCCTGACCAACGCGACGAACCACGAGCATGTGGTCCGACACTGGTTCACCACGGCCCCCTTCGCCAACATCGGGCTAGCAACCGGGCCTTCCGTTGTCCTGGACGTCGACCCGCGCCATGGCGGTGACGCGAGCCTGGAGGCTCTGGAGGCCGAGCATGGCCCGCTGCCTGAGACCACCCGGGCATTCACCGGTGGCGGTGGCCAGCACATCTTTTTCCGGCCGCCCCCGGGGATCGAGATCCGGAACAGCGCGGGCGACCAAGGAGGCTTAGCGCCTGGCCTCGATATCCGTGGGACCGGCGGCTACGTCGTCGCCGCTCCGAGCCTCCATGCATCGGGACGGCACTACGTCTGGTCAGTAGACCACCACCCTGACGATGTGGTGCCGGCTTCCATGCCGGAATGGATGGCGACGGCACTCACCCGGCCGCGCGAGGGTGGTAGCGGACGCGACCCATCGGAATGGCGTCGCCTCGTCGCCGAGGGCGTGATGGACGGCGGGCGCAACACTGCAGTCTCGAGGCTGAGCGGTCACTTGCTGCGCCGGTACGTCGACCCAGCCGTGGCGCACGAACTGGTGCAGGCCTGGAACCTCGCCCGCTGCCGACCTCCACTTAAACCTGAGGAGGTGACGAAGACCGTCGGCTCGATTGCCCGTCGCGAACTTAAGCGTAGGGAGGCGCGTAGTGGCAGCAGGCCTTGAGGATATCCTGAACCTGTCGGAGTTCGGCCAACGCCCTCGGGGCCGGCCGGCTACCAACGGCGACCTTCTGACCGAAGATTGGGCCGCTCGAACCTTTGCCGAGCGGCATACTGGGGAACTCCTGTTCTGCCACGACACCGGCAAATGGCACGAGTGGACCGGCGCGGCTTGGGTCCCGAACAGGCAGGGCAAAGCCTTCCAGTGGGCGCGTGAGCTGGCTCGGGAGTTGTGCCGAGACGAAGATCCAAAAACGCGGTTCATCGCCTCGAAGACGAGCTTCGCGGCTGGCGTCGAGCGGTTCTGCCGTTCCGATCCGTCCTTCGCCGTGACGATCGAGGGATGGGATCGAGACCCGTGGCTGCTGGGCACGCCCGGCGGCACGGTAGACCTGCGCAGTGGCGAGCTACGCAAGGCGGACCGGAACGACCGGATCACGAAACTCACCGCGGTGACGCCGACCGAGGCCTCGGATTGCCCGGTCTGGTTTCAATTTCTGCAGGACGTGACCCAAGGCGATGCTGGGTACATCCGGTTCATCCAGCAATGGGCTGGCTACTGCCTGACCGGTGACACCAGCGAGCAGGCGCTGTGCTTCGCTTTCGGCGGCGGCGGGAACGGGAAGGGCGTGCTCATCCACGTCTTGGCCGGCATTCTCGCGAACTACGCCCTGAACGCTGCAATGGAGACCTTCACAGCGGCAAAGCACGATCGCCACCCTACGGAGATCGCCGCACTGCGCGGCGCCCGCCTGGTGACGGCTTCGGAGACCGAACAGGGCCGCCATTGGGCCGAGAGCCGGATCAAGCAGCTTACCGGCGGCGATGTCATGCGCGCCCGCTACATGCGCCAGGACGAGTTCGAGTTCACACCCGTCCTGAAGCTACTCATCATCGGCAACAACAAGCCAGGACTGTCCAACGTCGATGATGCGGCTCGGCGCCGGTTCAACCTGCTTCCGTTCCTGTTCAAACCCGCCGTCCCCGATCCGCGGCTCGAGGAAAAGCTGCGCGACGAGTGGCCGGCGATCCTGCGGTGGATGATCGAAGGTTGCCTGGACTGGCAAGCGAACCGGCTGGTTCGACCAGAGGTCGTAAAGGACGCCACCGACGAGTATTTCACAGCGCAAGACACCTTTAGCCAGTGGCTCGACGACCGGTGCGTCGTCGACAAGACCAACCCCTACCGCAAGGCGACGACCTCGGAACTGTTCGCCTCATGGACCGAGTATGCGCGGTCGAACAACGAACCGACTGGCACGCAGACCAGCTTCGGCGAGCGATTGGACAAGCTCGGCTTCAAGAAGAACAAGCATGTCCCAACGGGCGTCGGTGGAAGAGCGCGCGGGTTCGAAGGCGTCGAGGTTAGGCCCCGGCCAAGCCATGAGGGGGATTGAGTTGGGGC
>NZ_VRVH01000089.1:0-15294 GCF_008040095.1 Methylobacterium sp. WL6
CCTGCTTATCAATTGAAGGGGCTGACACCACAAACGAACTGCGTTGCATATCGTCCCGCAGGCTGGCGGGGGGGGGGCATCGGGCAAGGCCCTGCGCAACCTCACCGCGCTTGGATTGTGGCTCGGATGTCGGTCGAGTCGAACTGGACCTCAGCTGCGGCAGAGTAGCTGTGCCTGAGGACGGGTGTGCTCGAAGCAACGCGGCTTTCCGACCAACGCCGAGCTGTCACGACCGAACGCGACCGCTCGATCCTGAGGTACCGCACAAAACAATCTCGATTGCGATTTTGGTCCAGTGCGCCCAGGGTGGATATCAGCTCACGCCGCCGTGAACACAGCGTCGCCCCAATTACAGTTCCAGTAGGAAACTGAGTAGGCCGTACGTGGCGACACGGATCCGTCGTGTCACGCAGCAGTCTCGTCCACGCGCTTGGTCACAACCCCGATCGAGACTGAGGTAGTGCTATGCTGGTTATTTGGTCAGGCTGGGGAATCTTGGCCGTTCCCGTGGTGGTGGGTACCGCCGTCGTTGTCGGGGCGCTGGGTGGTCTCGCGTTACGCGCTGCCGGCCATCCGGATCTGATGTTTCTTGCCGTCAGCCTCGGCCTTTTCGCCGCGGCGGGCGCAAATTGGCTTGTTGGCCGGCGCCTCAATGGCGCGCCGCCACTCGAACTCGTCGACCCAGCCACGAACCAAAGCGTCCTGTTGCGCCGCCGCCATGCGCTGTTTTGGGTGCCGATACAGTACTGGTCCTTACCCGTAGCGCTCGCGGCCTTCGTGCCTCTGCTTGCTCTACGCGATCTCTAAACGCTGTGATCTGCGAATCGTACTGTAGCTAAGGATTAAAGTATGACGATCGTCGGTGGGGTGCCCGGGCTGCGCTATGGCCTTGCCGTCGCTTGGCTCGCCGTCGCGCTGGCCACGCCAACCATGGCTGTGACCCCGGTTACGCCGGTCAATATCGAGAGCTGCGACGCGTTCCTGGCTGCCTACGTGCAGTGTGCGGCTAGCCCTGGCGTGCCGGAAACCGTTCGCCCGAACATCCGGCAAGGCATCAACACCATGCGCGATAGCTTCCGCGAGGCGGTTGCTCGCAACGAGGCCGCTCGCCCGATCGTCGCTTACCAGTGCGCCCAGGCGCACGAGGCTGTGCGAAAGAGTATGGTCGACGCCTTCAAGTGCGATTTCCCTGTGTTGCCACCAGCCTCCCAGGCGCTGCTGCAGACCCCACCAACGGCAACGGCAACGGCCGGACGAGCGCCAGCCCAAACGCCCGTCCGGGCTGCGCCGCCCCCGCCAAGCCCTGAGGCGCAGGAGCAAGCCAAGGTGAACGCCTACACCGAGGCGCAGAACCACCTCGTGCGCTCCCATCCCTTAGAGAGCCAACTCGCCGCGTATCGAAGAGACAACGAACGCGTGCTCAAGCTCGGCACGAAGCTCGGGGCCAATGCGTGGTACCACTTCGGCATCGTCGATTTCGATGGGGTGATCGAGGAGCTGGAAAAAGCGACGGCCCTGCCTAGTACCGTCCCAGAGGTCGATCCGCAGGCTGCGCGGCTGCTTGCTAGCTTGCGCGAGCTCAATCCGACACTGAAGGCGCTGACCCGCTACCAGACCACCCGCGAGTTCAAGGAAGACGGATACAAGTTCGCGCGCGAGCAGCACCTGATCCTGGTGCCCAGGGTCGAAGCCGCCGCCAAGGCGATGGACGCCTACGGCACTGCGCTATTTGATCGCGAACTCGCTCGGGACGACCGACGCGCGGCGGCCATGCCGGAGGACGCTCCGGCACGCCGGCTGCTCATTACCAGCCTTACCCTCAGACGTGCGGTGCAGCGCTTTGAAGCGCTCGGACCGAAAGCGGACGTGGGCCCGTTCTTGGCCGCACTCGGCGAGGTTTCGAACGCCAACCGTCAGCTTGGGACGACGTTCGACACTATGAGCCCGAAGGCGAACTCGTCATGTACGGGCTACACCGACACGGTAGCAAGCGTGATCGGTCACGGCCGGGATGTGGCCCGGGATATCAAAACAAAGGGCGATCCGAGCCAGCCGGCGCAGCTGTTTAACGACAGCTACAACCGCTCGGTGCGTGATTTCGAGTCCTGCCAGCGGTACGAAAGCCGTGCTCGGCCGAGCTGAGGGCTGGCCCGAACCGCACGGGACGTCCTCGTCTCCTTAAACATCCAACCCCCGAGAGCTCCATGATCACACGGTTTTGGAGGGGGCGAGGCAACGGCTTACGGCTTCCCCCTATTGTCCTGCTCCTTGCCTGGGTCGTGGGTGTGCCAACCCTCCTCGCGGGTCTCGGCGCCTGGGAGGTCGAGCGCGGACACGAGACCGTCGCGACTTACACCCGCCGGCTTGTTGAGTTGCCGGTCTCTTTGGTCCAGCTGCGCCTTCTGGCAGCAACAGACCCCTACGCTTCAGTCCGGTTCGAGGGCGCACGCACCGCCTACGGCGCAGCGCTGGCCGCCGACAAGACACAGGAAACCCTAGCTGGCGCGGAACGCGACCGACCGCTCGCCAGCGCCCGGGCGTGGATCCCGTATGCGACCCTCGTTGGAACGATGCTGGCGATGCTGGCTGGTTTGGTCGCGCTGGTGGGCGCGGCGGCAGCAGGTCAGTGGGCACGGCGCTCGCGCGACGCCTTGCTCGCCAGCTTTGGCCTCGTGCATCGCGTGTTGCCGGTGCTACTCGGTCTGCAGATCATCGGCCTCAGTCTCGCTGTGCTGAGCACGACCCTGTTCGAGGCTGGGGGCCTGTGGTTCGTTGGGCGATTTTCGGCCGGCGAGGCGAAGTTGCTGTTTGGCGCGCTTATCATCGCCGTCCTGGCGGTTTGGGCCGCGATCGGTGCCGTACGCGGTCTGCGCGGCGTGTTCGCTCTGTTCACCCCCGAGCCCATCGATGTGAACGGTCAGGCTTTAGATGAGCGGGAGGCCCCTGGCCTATGGCGCCTCGTGCGCGAGCTCGCCGGGCGCCAGCACGCTCTCCCGCCGGACGCGGTGATCGTCGGCCTGACCGGCGGCTTCTTCGTCACGGAGGGCGCCGTACGCTTGGCCATGGACGGGACGATCCTGACTGGTCGCACCCTCTACCTGCCTGCCCCTTACCTTGGTGTGCTCAACGGGCGCGAGCTTTCCGCGGTGATCGGACATGAACTCGCGCACTTCGCGGGTGAGGACACCGCCTACAGTCGTCGGTTCACCCCGATCTACGCCGGTCTGCAACGAGCGCTGGCTGCGCTCGGCGGTTCCGGGGTCGGCGACATCCTCACGCGACCTGCAGCGTATGTCAGCCACCGCAGCCTCGGCACGTTCGATGCGGCGGTGGCCCGCTGGAGCCGGGTGCGCGAGTTCGAAGCCGACCGGCGCGGTGCCCTCGTCTCAGGCACATCACCCGCCGCCTCTGCCCTGCTGCGCGTCGGCGCTCTCGGACCGGTGATGGGCGCGACCCTTGAAGCCGCTTTCAACGCACCGGACGCAGTGGGCAATGACTTGGTCGCAAACGTGCTCGACGCGATCCCCGCCGCCGGCTTCCTGGACCCGACGAGCCATCTCGACGAAAGGCAGGAACATCCAACCGATACACACCCGCCGGACCGGCAGCGCATCGCGGCGCTCGGCGTCGCCCTTGATGCCGACCTTATGCGCCGTGCCGCCCGGCCGCTTGGAGCGGAGGATCGCGCTTGGCCGGACGTTCTGGTGGCAAACTGGCCCAGCTTGTGCCGCACGATCAGCGCGGACTTCCTCGCCCGGGCGCGAGAGCATCAGGGTGCCGAACGGGCCTACCTGGAGGAGGCCGTAGCGGCCGTGCCAGCCGAAGAGACGCTGGTGCACGAGAACGGTGCGCCGATAGTCTGGACGATGGGCGTACTCGCTCTCCTGTTTGCCGGGACCGGTGCCATCCTGCTCCTGTACCCTCGCGCGCTTGGCATTGTGCACGATACCCTAGCCCAGCAGATCCTGGCCGCTGTGGTCACCTCTGGCGTCATCGGGGCGGGGATTTACGCAGCTCTCGTCCATCGACGTAGCCGCTCGCCTCTCCTTATGCTGACGCCCGAGGCGCTGCGCTCACCTCTGCTCGACGGCGCAATCGCCTGGCAGGACATCGCAGACTTCCAGGTTACCTACGGTAAGCGCCTCATCCTGACGCTGGCGCTTGCACCGAACGTCCTCCTGCCACGGCCGAACGGGGTGCTCTCGCGGGCCAAGGTGAGCCGACGCCGACGTCAGGTGGTGGTGCAATCCTTTGGTGCGCGCGGCTTGAAGCCTGATGTCTACGCGGCACTCATTGGGCGCTACCTCGCTGCCGCACACGCTCGTGCCCGCCTATCAGCAGCGAACACGAGGATCTAATCGCTTGCCGGCCGGTGTCCGACGTCAGCACCTGTGGGACAGATTGAGGGTCTTCACGAACGGAGGATGGCTGGTTCATCGTAGCCCCTGAGGAGCGAAGATGAAGCAGACATCCGGACCGGCCAAGAAGCCGGCAGAAGCGGTGATCAAAGACATCCGTCGGGTCACACGTCGGCAGTTCTCGTCCGAGGAGAAGATCCGTGTGGTGCTGGAAGGCTTGCGTGGCAAGGACAGCATAGCCGAGCTTTGCCGACGTGAGGGGATTGCCGCCTCGATGTACTACGGCTGGTCCAAGGAGTTCCTGGAGGCTGGCAAGAAGCGCCTGTCCGGCGACACGTCTCGTGCGGCCACCACCGATGAGGTGCGGGATCTCCGTCGCGAAGCGGGGGCGCTGAAGGAGGTCGTAGCTGATCTCGTCCTGGAGAACCGTTTGCTTAAAAAAAGCATGAGCGGGGTTGGGGGCGACGAGGCATGAGGTACCCGGCCCCCGAGAAGTTGGAGATCATCCGACTTGTCGAGCAATCCCACCTGCCGGTGCGTGCCACCCTGGAAAAGCTCGGCATCACGCGCTCGACGTTTTACCGCTGGTACGACGCCTACCAGCGCGGCGGCCCCGAGGCGTTGAATGACCATCCTTCGCAGCCGAGCCGGGTCTGGAACCGTCTACCTGCGGAGATCCGCGAGCAGATCGTTGCCTTGGCTCTGGAGCAGCCTGAACTCAGCCCACGTGAGCTGGCGGTGCGCTTCACCGACGAGCGCCGCTACTTCGTCTCAGAAGCGACCGTCTACCGGTTGCTCAAGTCTCAGGACCTGATCACCAGCCCGGCCTATATCGTCATCAAGGCCGCCGACGAGTTCCGCGATAAGACCACCGCGCCCAACCAGCTTTGGCAGACGGACTTCACCTACCTGAAGGTCGTTGGCTGGGGCTGGTACTACCTGTCGACAGTCCTGGACGACTTCTCACGCTACATCGTCGCCTGGAAGCTGTGCACGACGATGCAGGCCAGCGACGTCACCGCCACGCTCGACCTGGCGCTGGGTGCGGCTGGGCTCGATCAGGCGCGGGTGATGCCGCGGCCACGCCTACTCTTCGACAACGGGCCGAGCTACGTCGCCAGCGACCTGGCTGACTGGCTCGGCATTCGGGGCATGACCCACATCCGCGGTGCGCCATGCCATCCTCAAACGCAGGGCAAGATCGAGCGTTGGCACCAAACGCTCAAGAACCGCATCCTACTCGAACACGCCTACTTGCCCGGCGAGTTGGCGACGCAGGTTGCCGACTTCGTCGAACACTACAACCATGCCCGAGCCCATGAGAGCCTGAGCAACCTTACGCCCGCCGACGTCTACTTCGGACACGGCGAAGGGATCCTCGCCGAGTGGGAACGCATCAAGCACCAGACCCTGATGGATCGCCGCTTGCGCCACCACGCGCAGGCCGCCTAACCTCTTACCCCAGATGGACCAGAGCCTCCGCTCCTGAACACCGCTGAATATCCCAAATCATCTGACGACGGACAAGCATATCTCACACGTGCAGCGAGCGCCGAGCCCAAGCGCTGAACTTCCGCGACTTTCGCCGACAGGTCATCTTGTATCGCTGCAACGGTCGATTTGTCGTCCATTTTCGTCCTTCCACGACACGGCTCAACCGGTCCTGCTTAGCTTTCGGATGTCAGACGCAGCTTTATCGCCTGCGCCATTCGCTAACTGTCGGCAGCCCTTCTGTCTTCTCCGGCCCTCTAAATTCACAGGGTAAGGAACAGGAGTACTCGCGCCCTGCGGGGATCTGCACCCACCCCCTGATTGACGCGGCGCGGCACCGCGCTCGGGGGATCGGGCGAGCCGCAGCCAGGCACACCACTCCCGCGACACGATGCAGACCACGTTGGTATCGCTACGGAAGCGAGCGAGGCGGCGTTCCTCGACGGTGAGGAGGCCGTGCGTTCGAGCCTCACGGATCGCATTCCGCACCATCGTCTCGGATACGCCCGCAATCGCGGCGATGTGTCCGACGGCTAGACGACAGTCGCCCCGCTTCGCCACCTCCACTGCGATCACGGCAAGCACCGCCTGCTCAGCCAGGGTAAACCGTGCCGCAATGCCCGGTGGAAATCGCCCGGAGGCCGCCCAGCGCCGTCGGCGGGCCATTGAGGCATCCGTGCGCGGCCGGGAGCCTACGGCCTTCCTGGGGCCTCCTCCGCGCGCCTCGGGCAGGTTTTCCTCAAATCTGGGGGAAACCCTCCGCGCCTCAATGATAGTGGCCAGCGCTTCCACCTCGGCTTCGGACAGGTGTCCCTCGCCAAACGCCTTCCACAGCGCAGACGCGACAGCCGGCAACGCGGCGCGCGGAGCCACCTCCGCCTGCCGGCGGATCTCGTAGGCGTAGTTCATCAGTCACAGCCCTGCTCGGGCCGCGTCAAAGCAGGGGGCTCGGCGTGAACCGTCCCCGGCAAAAGGCAAAACGCCATCGTCTCGGGAAGCGATCCCGATTGACTCCCGGCGGGAGCTATGATGTCTGGGGAGTGGCACACCGTCCCCGTGACCCCATCGATTTCGACGGCCTCACCCTTGCCGGGGTGGGGCCGTTGGCGTTTTGGGCTTAGGTCTTTCTCGCGGCCTTGGTCCCTTGTCTCTGCCGGCTCACGACTCGCCACGGGGCGCGCCATAGCCGGACATGGCATGTCGGCCGGCAGGCACGGCTAAGTCAACGTCGGGCGGCCTCCTTATTCAGGAAGCGTTTACCCGCTTAGCGTCCCTTCGCCCTCCACAAGCGCCGGGGGGACAGCAGGCCAATGCAGACTCAGCCCGACAAGCCGTCACATCTGCCAATCATAGAGCTGTGGCGCGTTGCCGTGCTCGTGTTGATCCTCGGTGGTGCCATGCTGTTTGTCCACGCAGTCGTTCCAGTTGGTGCCTAATCCCACCACAAGCCGACTGCTCAGCCTTCCATCCTTCACCGACTGGCCGAGCGAGGAGCAGAGACTGCTGGCAGACCTCGACAGGCTGCGTTCGGACGCCCTCTCGGACATAGGGCTCTCGGAATTCGTCGCGCGCTGGCGCTGGATCGTGGGGGAGCCTCCAGCCGTCATGTTGGAGAACCGATCGGAAATGATCCGCATCCTGGTTCAGAGCATGCCGATCGCTTCGTCCACCTTCCTATCTTGAGATTTGGAGCCTTAGTTCTCGACCGGTGGATTGCTGCTTGGCGCTCAATGCCCCAATGCCTGCGCGATGATCCGATCCGACCTCATCAAGCGCCTCGGCACTCTGAACCCGCACCTCTACGAGAGAGAGTGCCACGCGGTGGTCGATGCCATCCTCGATCGCATCACGGAGGCGCTGCTGGCCGGCGATCGAGTAGAGATCCGCGGGTTCGGGTCGTTCTCGGTGAAGGAGCAGCGTGCCCGGCAGGGACGCAACCCGAGGACGGGAGCCGCGGTGGCTGTGCCGCCCAGGACCGCGCTTGTCTTCAAGGCCGGGAAAGAGATGCGGGACCGTCTGTACCCGCAGGCGACGGCGTCGTGAGCGACGACCCTTTCCACGAAGCCGTCGAAGCCCTTCGCGCGCTTGGCCGGAAGGTGGAGCCGACTGGTCACGACTTCGTCCTATGGCTGGTAGACGGCTACGAATGCACAGACGGCGAGCTGATCGCGCTGGCCCACCTCTTCGGCCTTATCGATGGGCCGGAGCGGACGCAGTGACCGGCGTTCCGAGGCACCGCCGTAACCCGCGCCGCTGGTATGACGCTGACGGCATCGAGCAGCCGCCGGCCACCATCGCGAACAGCAAGGCGAACGGCGCACGTGGGCTGTTAGTCTACTGCGAGTGCGGGCACAGCGGCGCGATGCCGTTCGACGGCCTGGTCGATGACCTTCCCGTGCCGGATGTCGCGCTGCGGCTGGTGTGCTCATCATGCGGGCGGAAAGACCGGATGAGCACGCGGCCGGACTTCTCGGGCGTGCATACCGGGGCGAGGCCGAAGCTGCGGTCCGTGGAGTAGCACGGCCGGCGGCCGAAAACCGCGTTGCGCCACCCCTGCCGCGCCCCTATCCCCGCTGGTCCACACCCGGCGAGACCAGCTGTTAAGTTTTGCAAATGATGGAAATTGCGCAGCATTCGCCGCTACTAAGGTATTTTTCTATCAAATATTTATCCGGCACCCGCGAAAATAAGGCGATTTAGAGGATATCGAGACGAGTATTATTTGGAACGGTTTAACGCGTGTCGGACTTTCTTGTGAAACCGCCCATTGTATTTTTCAGGGTGATCACAGGAAAAACCATGCGCGTCATGAAAGATTTCTGCCGTTCATGCGGCATAGAAATAGCAGTCTATGTTGGTGCGGACTGTATGATCACACAGGCCAGCCATAAGAACCGGCAACAGCATTGTAACTGCAAGTCGGACGAGAGGTGCCCGATGGTCACCTTGTCAATGGTAGCCCATGGGTGCGAACCGATGCCGCTGCATAGGGGGCGCTCTAAGACCTCGTATCAGGTTCAGCCTCGAGTTGATGGCAACGGACAGAAGCAGGGCTACGCTGTGGGATCCGCGTCGACTACCGCAGGGCGCTGATGATTAACGCCCGCCTCGTCGAGGCGTTCGGCTACACATGGAACCGGTACGGGAACCAGACCTTCGGGCGGGACCGACCTGAGCGCCCCGTTGGCGTGCCGGTGTGGCAGGCTGTGCGATAGGCAGCAGGCCCGTCCCCCGATCTGATCACGGGATGACGGGTGCGCCGTTCATCTCACCAGCGAACCGATCCTGAGCCCGGTTTGAAGCCACGGTGCCTCGGGTCAGTTACCAGCAGGTCAACGGGGCCGGGCTTTAAAACGCCTCGCTGCACACCCGCTATTCCCTCGCGGCCGCCTTGTCCCTCGCCTGCATCTGCGTTCGGACCCTGCGCGCCATAGCCTTGATCCGTTCCATGCTGGCCTACCGGTCATAGCCGTCTGCGACCAGACCCTCGACCAAGCGCCGGGAGAACTCCACGGCGGCCTTGTGATCGAGCACGAGCACGTCGAGGTAGACCCCCATCAGCACGGCAGCCACGTCGTCGCGCTCGGGCGTCTTAGCGTCGGCCAGCTTCGCCCGGTAATTGGCTTGGTAGTCCCGCTGCTTCCGCTTCCGGCGCCGGTATCGCGCCAGGTCCTGCTGATCGTGCCAGTCCATCGCACAGCGCTCCTCTGCTGCCTGTGCTGATGGATCATCGCTAGAACGACGAAAGTTGGGAGCAGAAAACACGCTACTACGTACTTTGACTTCAAGATATCCGCGGCTGGCTTGGCGTCGGCCCGGCGTACTCGCAAAACGTGGTGAGCGCACCCGGTTTCGGTCTTGGTATCTTATAGGGGGTGATCGGGTGAGCTCACGGGGTGAGCATAGGCGGTGATGTCGATGCTGGGCATGATCCGCCAACACGGAGCCGCTTACCCCAACAGCGCGAGGATCTCATCGTCGGTGGGGAGCCGGCTCGGTCCATGCTGCAGACCGTCTATCCACTCGTCAATTTCCAGACGGTCCCATCGCAGCAGCCCGTTGCCAAGGTCGATCGGCTGGACCGGGCATACCCGTGTGGAGCTCGGGACGGAGAAGCTGCAATAGGCGGCAGCCCGCGACCGGCGCATGAGCCGCGGCCAGTTGGGAAGGGGCTCGGGTTGATGTGCCATCGCCTCGATTGAACATGAAGCAGGCTAGTCGTGCAGCCTCAGCCTGGACCAGAAGTGCCAATGATGGCGGACAGCCTCGGCCACGGCCATCCCTACCCTCTGCCGGTGATTGAGCAGGAGCACGAACTCGTTGCCCGCATTGTCGTCCGATACGGCGTGGTCTACCTGCCGCTGCTGGATCGGATGGGGCGCGAAGTCGTCCAGGCGAAGCGCCAGGTCGAAGGCTCCGCCCGTGCGCAGGCGGTCTTGGACGGGTACGCGAAGCGCGGGCGCGACGAGGCTGCGTCGTCATGAGGATGCCTCCGGCGTCTCCCTCCATACGGTTTCGGATCGATCCGGCCTATGTCTCGGCTGACAAGGCTGCGCGCCGTATGGGGCTCACGCCGGGTCGGTTCGCGGTGTGCCGGAGACACCTCTATGCCCGCGGATTTCCCATGCCGGATGAGACAACCGGCCTGTACGACATCGAGGCGATTGATCGGTGGCGGATGCGCCAGCGACCCGATCTATACCCCGAGGCGCAGCACGGCCTGCCCGCTGTTGAGCCTGCCCCTCGTATTGATTAGGGAGAGCGGTTCGTGGAGGCTCGGAAGGTCGAGAGCATGGGGGAGCGGTTCGCCAAAGCTGAGCGGAAGCGGCGTGCAGGAACTTCGATCGGGGACGGCGGGCACCTTTAGTGAGGTTCGCACTCGCGCGTCGGCCGATTGGGCGGAACGCGTGTGTCCAAAGCCTCCAGCCACTCGTCGAATGAGCGAGCGTCGGGCTCCCCCTTCCGGCGGTCAATCCAATGGTCCAGGTCGCGGCGGTCGTATCGCTGGACGGTGTCGGTGCCGAACCGGATCGGGCGAACATCGCACTCGCGCTGGAACACAATGCGTGAGAGGCCGCAGTACGATGCCGCCTGCGCTTGGGTCGGAAGGCGAGCCGTAGGTAGAGGTATGCCAGCTCAACCCCACCACATCAGTGCCTTTTCAAGGTCGGTGGCGGCGCTTCCTCTTGCATCAGCGATGCTGCAAGCTGTCTCCCTAGTTCCAGCAGGAGGGCATCGACCAACGGCTTCGGCCGCTCTGCTCCTTTGGAGTCGAGGTCGGCTATCATCTCACGGATCTGAAGAGCCCCGTCGGCGATACGCTCCAGGAGCGGCGCTGCCATATCCTTCGCGAGGAAATCCATAGACCCGTCGGCATGCCCGTCCCTTCGCACATCGGTCATATCGATGAGGATGCCATGACCGCGCATCACTCCGCTTTGCGGGTCCCGGTCGAAGTGCCCTCGAGCAAGAACCCAGCGAACGCTACCCGCCTCCGGCACGATGCGGTGCTCCCAGACGAACAATCCGCCTTCTTGGCGCACGCGGCGATGAGGAAGCGGATCGGCTGGCATATCGTCGGGGTGGAACAAACGAGACAGCTCAGCCCACGTGAGGCCGGCGGCGGCCCGTTCCTCGGAAAGCCCGTAGATCCGAGCCATGATCGCATCTCCCCGAATGCGATCGATCTCGACATCATCCTCCCACATACCGATGCTGAGTGCGGTCAGTGCAGGCGGAGCGGACCAAACGCCTCTCTCAGGCAGCATACGCGTCATACACAACCCGTCCCCACAACCTCAGCTTGCGCAAATCTCACAATTTTGAGCCTTAGTGCAACCGGGGTATTTGTTTCCATTCAGTCTTTGGCATGGTCAGCAAATGGTAGACGACTGCGACGGAGATGGAAAATCGAGCCCTATCATCCTACTGTGGCCCGAGGCAGGCATGCCGAATGATCGCGCGCGAACTTTGCGGCTCCTGCAGCGCATCGCAGAGGTTCTTGATCAGCCCATCGGGAATTTCTTCAATACCCGGTCGGAAGGTAGCTCTGATGCCGACGGATCCGGTGGGGCTTGAGGCAGTGCCTCGCGAGCCATCAGGGCGTCGGCACGCGCTCGATGCCGGCGCGGTGCTACTGGTCCTATGGAAGTCCAGCAGTCGATGCTTGATCCTGCTGCCGATCAACCTCGACCCGAATGCCGCGTCCCGCCAATAGGATCTCCGTCAGGAACGCGCAAAGTGCGCAAACCGTGAAGATTAGCCCAGCGCCGAAGCAAGCGAACAGAACCGAGGCGGCGGCGGCATCACGCAGTGCGCCCACGAACAGCGTCAGGATCGAGCCGAGGATCATCACCGCGCTGAGACAGGCCATGACTACGGCTACGTCGAGCAGGAACGAGCGCCGCCGTAGGAAGGATAGCTGCCGCGAGAGGTGGTGTGCTTCGGTAGCGTCAGCCTTGTCCAACTCCTTGGCAGTTGTGTTCACTTTGTCTGCGATCCGGGCGAGACGGGTCGAGAACACGTTGAGCATTTGAGCAAGAGCTGTAAGTACGAAAGCCGGCGCCAAAGAAACCTGAATGATATGAGCAATATCGTCGGGTGAATTTTCACTGAGCGTAATGTCGAACAAGGCCATGGATTAGATCTCAACCCCTTGTGCCTTCCGGTCTTGGAACCGGACACCAGCCCTTTCCCTGTTGTCAGGGATGAATTTAAGGTCAGCAGTCATGATTTGAGATCCGCTACTGCAACGACGGCTGCGGCCACAAACGCTGCAACGGCACAATCCTCGAACGCATATTCCAGGCCTGCCATCTCAAGCAGCCGAACCGAGGTGATGAGCACGACAGCCACTGCGATCGCTACCAATCGGCTCATGACGCGGTTCATCCGATGTGCTCGGCATGCTGCATCAGTCGGCTCCCCGCTTTGCTCCGTGAACGATCTGCTGCAGCAGCGAAGGAAGCGGAAGACCGTACTCATCGAGGAGGAAGGCGGCGCTGAGCAGCGTCCGGATATGCTGATCGGGGACCGGCCGGCTCATGATCTGCGCGTCCAGTACCTGATCGGCGAGGAGGCCGGCAAGGCGGGACAGTTCGGGCAGGCGTTCAGATGAGGCGGTCATGCCTTCTGTTCCTGAGTCTGGATGTCAGGCATCGCTGGCAATGACGCTTCGCTCGTGGTGTAGGTCAATAGCGCGATACAGCCAGCCTCGGTGATCGCCCACTCACGTGCGCCATCGGAGGCCGTGACCCCGGTCAACACGGTGTAGCCGCGCTTCTCTAGTTGGATGAGTTTGCGGAACGACGCGCTGTAGAAACGAGGCCCTTGGGCCAGCAAGGTCAGCATGTAGTGTAGGCTCAGAGGTTAGCTTGCCCTTCCGGGCCGGCCCTCTCACGGCGCCTTCCGATCGCGGGACGGTGAAGCCCTATTGCGCTGCTGGAACTCGACCAGCGCATCAGCAACGCTCTTTACCCTAAGATCGGGTGCTTTCAGGCTGTCGATCCATGCATCGAGATCCTGACGATCAAACCGATCCAGACGCCTATCGCCAAAGTCGATTGGGGCCACCGAACACCGCGCTGAGAAAGCTGCTGCCGACAGGCCGCAATACGATGCAGCCTGCGCTTCGGTGATAAGCCGGGTAGCGGGTAAGGGCACGCCGCGTTCGCTCATTGGCTACCAATGCCTCCATCGCGATCCTTCCGCCCTGTGATCCAGAAGACGAGGAGCGCAGCTGCAATAGTAACGACCGCGGCAGCGATCATGACGAGGAGGAAGGGATCGTCGATCATGGTCTGCCTTTCAAGCTGTCGACCTTCACGACGCCTTCCACGCCCGGAACCGATGCCGGCATGTTCGAAGGCGGCAATTATATTGTTCTCAATCAAGATACTCGGCCTGCCTGGCCACGAACCAAACGAAAGTTGGCCGGTTGGGGCCATATGGAAAGACAGCCCTCCAGCTCCGACTGCCCGGATGCGAGGTTGCGCCAGAGAATGGCACTCAACCTTATGCTGGACGAGTTTGCCATAGATGCACTGGCTCAGACACTGGCGGTGCTGCGAGAAGCGGATGACCCCGACGTACCCGATCTGGAGCACGCGGTCCGAACCCAACGTATCAGCATCATGAAGCAGCGCGCGATCTTCGGTGCAGCCGGGATCGCCGTCTGATGGAACAGCAGCCTCTCTAAATCGTCCGCGGGGCAGCCAAAAACGGGACCGTCACCTACAAATGCCCGACACCTGAATGGGCGGTGCGCAAATATCGCGACCTGACTGCACGCAATCTAACCGATGTCGAAATTACAGGGCCAGCAGGACAGTCGTTGAGCCTTGCCGATCTGGAGTCCGTATCGGATGAGGCAGCAGTCCCAATGGCTCGCGCTGCAGCTACACACGCATGTACCGGTACCGAGATCGGCATTGTAGCTCTACCGCGTAGCGCCGCGGTCATTCAATTTACCCCTCCGCGCCGCCGTCGTTCTCGCTTGTGAGTTGATCCGGCCGTAGGCCCTCGTCCACTTTGGCGCC
This sequence comes from Methylobacterium sp. WL6, assembly GCF_008040095.1. Classification (NCBI taxonomy): domain Bacteria; kingdom Pseudomonadati; phylum Pseudomonadota; class Alphaproteobacteria; order Hyphomicrobiales; family Methylobacteriaceae; genus Methylobacterium; species Methylobacterium sp. WL6. The sequence continues at coordinate 14,387 of NZ_VRVH01000089.1, forward strand.
CTTCCGCTCCCGGAATCGGATACCGGCACCGCCCCCGTTCTCGGGGATGAATTCGAGGCCAGCGCGCTCGAAAGCCTCGACCAAAGCGCGATTGTTCATGGTCGTAAGGCGAGCGCCTTCCTCGCGCCGCTCAAATGCTCCGAGGGTCGATTTCGACACGCCGGACGCTTCGGCCAAATCTGCCTGTTCCCATCCGAGAAAGGACCGGCCAGCCCGGCAAAGCCGAGGGGAGAGAGAGGCGGACACAGGCGCTCCAAGTTTTTCAGCCTCAGGGTTATATCTGATGCACAAGCTTGTTGACAAGTTACATTCTTGAGCTCAATCTTGTACCTCATACACAAGGTTGTTTTCAGGAAGTTGCCCCGATGCGCTACGCCAACTTCATCCCCGTCTCGCACATCGCCCGCAGCGCCGACCCCCGCGTGACCGCCGATACCCGCCGCGCTTTCATCACCACGAAGGCCGCCGTCGTCGCCTTAACCGAGACCGCTAAGCGCTTCGCCGCCACGGTCGCCCCCCTGGTCAACCGTGACGGCTCGTTCGACCGCTCGGCGATCATGCACGCTGCGACCCGCGCTGCGCAGGCCCGCATGGAAGTGACCGGCGACGCCGGGCGTGTGCATGTCCTACGCACTCAAGGGCGCCTGGGCCGCCGCCAAAGCTTCCCGCCCCTACCGCGCGCACTGAGGGCCGGACCGATGCCCCGCACCGCCGCCAAGCGCCAGTCCGCCCCCAAGCCCGATCCTGCGCTGTATGCTGACATCCTCGCGGCCCTCACCCGCGTCCGCGATCTTGGCGAGACCGTTACCGTTCATGGCATGACGATCTCTTGGCCGAAGCAGCAGCCGTCCTCCTACGCCAGGCGGAGGCGGCAGACGAGGACGTTGCGCCCCCGGCCGAGACTGCCT
>NZ_VRVH01000008.1:0-55678 GCF_008040095.1 Methylobacterium sp. WL6
CCACTGCTCGCGCGACAGCGCCACGCCGGCGCGCGCCGAACGCTGCACGCGGCGGTCGGCGAGCGGATCTGGTTCGCCGGCGAGGCGCTGTCGCGCGAGCAGTGGGGCACGACCGGGGGCGCCTATGCCGAGGGTGTGCGGGCGGCCGACGCCGTGGCGGAGCGTATCCGGATGGGCACAGCCGCGTGACGGGATGAGGCGGCGGCGCCGGATCGTCTTGCGGTCGAGCCTGAAACGCGATGCATCAGGGGACGGATGATCGCGATGCGGGAAGAGGCCGTCTGATGAACTGGGTCGAGGGCATCGGCTATCTCGGGACGGCGCTGACCATCTCGGCCTCGGCGATGAGCACGATGATCCCGCTGCGGATCATCTCGCTCGTGGCGAGCGCCGCGGTCATCACCTACGGCCTGCTGATCGGCAGCATGCCGGTGGTGCTGACGGAGGCGATCCAGATCCCGTTCAACGCCTGGCGGCTCTGGCAGATGGTCCGACTGGTGCGCGACGTGGAGAAGGCCGCCGACGGCGACCTCTCCCTCGACTGGCTGAAGCCCTACGGCACCGAGCGGGCGTTCGCGGCCGGGGCATCGCTGTTCGCCAAGGGCGAGGCGGCGACGACGATGTACTACGTCGAGGCCGGCTGCTTCCGCATCCCGGAATACGGGATCGAGGTGCGGGCCGGCGGCATCGTCGGCGAGCTCGGCCTGCTCTCGCCGGGCAACCGGCGCACGGCCTCCCTGGTCTGTACCGAGGCCGGTCGGGCGCTGGAAGTGCCCTATTCCGCGGTCAAGCAGCTCTACTACCAGAACCCGGAATTCGGCTTCAGCTTCCTGAAGCTCACCAGCGAAAGGCTGTTCCAGAGCGCCGATGCGCGGGTCGCGGTGAGCGGCGACGTGGCCTGATCCGCGTCCGACCTGAGCGATCTTCGAGGATTCCGCGAAGCCGCCTCTAGGTGCGTCGTCCGAGAAGGCCGTGCAGGACCGCCCGCACGGCCGATCCCGCGGGCGGCGGGGCGGCCCAATCGGGGACCGGCCCCTCGTGAAGGTGCCAGTCGCGGGACTGGAACCGGTCGCCGGCTCCTCCGATCAGGCCGAGCCCGACGCACGGACGATGCTGCCCGGTGCCGATGCGGCCGGCGGCCCAGACGCGCTGCCACCGATCGCGGACCGTCAGGTCGGCATCGCACCAGCCGAGGCGCTCGCGGCCCATCACGGCGAAGATGCGCTCGGGCGACGCCCCCGCCGGGATCCGGACCCAGGCGGAGAAAACGTAGGGTGTTGCCGGATCGAAGCGAGCGGGGTCGAGCAGCTTGGTGAAGGCGCTCAGGCCCGGTTCCCGATGGAGGCCCTTGTGCCGCGTCGTCCCACGCGGAAGCCGCATCGCATCGGCGGAGGGCGCGGGCGCGAGCCAGGCCAGCGGTACGCCGGCATGCTCGGCATAGGCGGCATCGCACAGGGCGACCCAGGATTCGAGGTCGACGTCCCAGGCCTGCTCCCCGGGCGCGAACCGCCGGACGCCGCCTTCCAGCACTCTCGGCCCGGTGCGCCTGAAAGGCGGCACCACCCCGTCGTCATCCGCCTCGTGCACACGAAGCAGCGTCGACGGCCCATGGCGCCACACAGCTTCAGCCAGCCGTGCGAAGGCGGAATCGGGCTCGCCCGGCTCGACCTTCCTCACGAGGATCTTCGCGCCGGTCGCCAGGTCGGCGAGCATCTTGGCCTTCAGGTGCGCCACCCGGCCGTATTCGCGCTCGAGCAGCGCGTCGTGATCAGTACCTTCGACCTGTCGTTGAGTGTTCGACCAGATGTTGTAGGTCTGGCTCCGGCAATAATACACGCCGGTCTCGGTCGCCTCCAGGATCAGGTCTCCGGGGGCGCCGTACCTCGAAAAATCGGTCGTCAGTGCCTCGATGAGGTCGTCGAGGGGCGTGTACGCGAAGCGCAACAGGCCCGACGGCTCGGCGCCGCCGTAGCGCTGCACGAAGCCGAACTCGCAATTGCCGCCGAGGCTGCGGAACGCGTGCATCCGACCGGCCAAAGGCGGAACCGGGGTCCCGGTCGCTTCCGTCGAGGCGCTCACCATCCCCATGCCGTGTCCCGATCCCGGCTCAGAGCATGCTGGGCAGGATCCGATCCGGCGGGCGGTGGCCGTCCATGAAGGTCTTGATGTTGATGATGACCTTCTCGCCCATGTCGATCCGGCTCTCGAACGTGGCCGAGCCCATATGCGGCAGCAGCACGACCTTGCCGGACTTGGCAAGCTTGATCAGGCGCGGGCTCACCGCGGGCTCCTGCTCGAACACGTCGAGGCCGGCCGCCGAGATCTCGCCGGCCTCGATCAGGCGGGCGAGCGCGTTCTCGTCGATCACCTCGCCGCGGGCGGTGTTCACGACGATCGCCTCGGGCTTGAGCAGCTTGAGGCGGCGGGCCGAAAGCAGATGGTAGGTGGCGGGCGTGTGCGGGCAGTTCACCGACACGATGTCGACGCGCGCCAGCATCTGGTCGAGCGATTCCCAGTAGGTCGCCTCCAGCCCGGCCTCGATCGCGGCCGGGACCCGGCGGCGGTTGTGGTAGTGGATCTGCAGGCCGAACGCCTTGGCGCGGCGGGCGAGCGCCTGCCCGATCCGGCCCATGCCGACGATGCCGAGGCGCTTGCCGGTGATGCGGCGCCCGAGCATCCAGGTCGGCGACCAGCCCGTGGTCCAGTCGTCGTCCGGAATGATGCGCGCGCCCTCGGGTACCCGCCGCGCGACGGCGAGGATCAGCGCCATGGTCATGTCGGCGGTGTCCTCGGTCAGGACGCCGGGCGTGTTGGTGACGGTGATGCTGCGCTCCAGCGCCCCGCCCACGTCGATGTGGTCGACGCCGTTGCCGAAATTGGCGATCAATCGCAGGTTCGGCCCGGCCTGGGCGAGGAGGCCAGCGTCGATCTTGTCGGTAACGGTCGGGACCAGCACGTCCGCCTCGCGCATCGCGGCGGCGATCCGATCGGACGAGAGCGGGGCGTCGTCGTGGTTCAGCCGCGCATCGAACAGCTCGCGCATCCGCGTCTCGACCGCGTCCGGCAGGCGTCGCGTCACGACGACGAGCGGCTTGCGCTTCAACGACATCTTCTCTCCCATCACCGGTTCGGGCAGGCCCGACACGAACGCCTCGCGCGGCGTCGACGCATCGTGGACCGGTCCCGTTCCCGGTTTCAAGCTCCGTTAACCGAGCTCCGCCAGACAGGAGCGGACGGCTTCCGGCCTCTCTACCAGAGGCAGGCCGGAACACAATCCGAAGTGCCGCGGCGGCACCAGCCCGCGGCGCGGGCGTTCTGTCGCCGACGCGCGAAGATCAGGAGATGGACGATGCGGCTGGCTCGGCTCTTCTTCGTGGGCGCCGCCCTCCTGGCGTCGCCCACCCTCACCCTGCCGGCTTCGATCGGGACGGCATCGGCCGCAGCGAGCGGCGGTCCCGAATCCGGAATCGGGCCCGTCACCAAGTTGCCGCTGCCGCGCTATGCCAGCCTGAAGACCGATCGCGTCAACCTGCGCGAGGGGCCCTCGAAGGATCACCGCACCCTGTGGGTGTTCCAGCGCGCCGGCATGCCGGTCGAGATCGTCGCCGAGTTCGAGACCTGGCGCCGCATCCGCGATTCGGAGGGGACCGAGGGTTGGGTCCTGCACTCGCTGCTCTCCGGCCGCCGGACCGCGATCGTCACCGCGTCCAAGGGCGCCGACAAGGCCGCGATCCCGCTGCGCGCGCGTGCCGACGACGGCGCCGAGGACGAGGCCCGCCTGGAGGCGGGCGTGATCGGCAGCGTGAAGACCTGCACCGGATCGTGGTGCCGCCTCGTCGTCGCCCTGCCCTCGAAGCACGACGTGGACGGCTACATCCACCAGGACCGCCTCTGGGGCGTCTACCCGAACGAGAAGGTCGACTAGAAAAAAGGGCCCGGTTCGCACCGGGCCCTTTTCTTGAGTCTAGAAGGTTCGGCGGCTGCTCAGCTCTGGCGGCGCGTGCCGGGCCGGCGGCGCAGGCGGACGATCACCTCGACGCCGGCGATCTCCATGCCTTCGGGCGCATCGGGCAGCGATTCGACGGTGATGCCGCAATCGGGCATGTCTAGCACCTGCCCCTCGTCCTCGAGGAAGAAGTGGTGGTGCTCCGACGGGTTGGTGTCGAAGTAGGCCTTCGACCCGTCGAGGGCGAGCTGGCGCAGCAGGCCGGCCTCGGTGAACTGGTGAAGGGTGTTGTAGACCGTCGCCAGCGACACCGGCACCTTGGCGCGCATCGCCTCGTCGTAGAGCATTTCCGCCGTCAGATGGCGGTCGCCGCGCCCGAATAGCAGCCAACCGAGCGACAGGCGCTGGCGCGTCGGGCGCAGGCCGGCGCGCCGCAGGCGGTCGCGCAGGTCCGAGAGCGGACAGCCACGGCGGGCGGCACCCGATGCATCCCCCGAGAGGGCCGGGATCCGGGCGTTGAGCGCGGCCTGTAGGGACAGCAGTTCGGACATCGGAGGGACTGAACGCTCGCGAGGGATGAAGAATTTCGCTTTCGTGTATATGGGAACGGTCGCCGGCTCGCAACACGCCGCGGTCGGCCCTCCCCCGCTCCGCGTGACGGCCGCATCGTTCGCGCCAGCTTGGAACCGGCTCCGCGCCTATGCTAACGAGGCCGCCGAGTGCGCGGTTCGCCCCGTGTACGGCACGCGTGCCGGCGCCGAAGCCGGCCCGGGCCCGCCGACCGAAGCTCGCGACACGAGGACCGACCCGCCTTCATGACGTCCGACACCGAACAGACCGCCCCCCGCGCCTCGCAGTATTCCTACGAGGACCTGCTCGCCTGCGGGCGCGGCGAACTCTTTGGCGCGGGCAACGCCCAGCTGCCGCTGCCGCCGATGCTGATGTTTGACCGCATCACCGAGATCGGTGCCGAGGGCGGCGCCCACGGCAAGGGCCTGGTGCGCGCCGAGTTCGACATCCGGCCCGACCTCTGGTTCTTCTCCTGCCACTTTAAGGGCGACCCGGTGATGCCGGGCTGCCTCGGGCTCGACGCCCTCTGGCAGCTCGTCGGCTTCCATCTCGGCTGGCTCGGTTCGCCCGGCCGCGGCCGGGCGCTCGGCGTCGGCGAGGTCAAGTTCACGGACCAGGTCCTGCCGACGGTCAAGCAGGTGGTCTACGGCGTCGACCTGCGTCGGGTCCGGACCGGCAAGCTCGTCCTCGGCATCGCCGACGGATGGCTGGAAGCCGACGGCAAGCGGATCTACGAGGCCAAGGACCTGCGCGTCGCGTTGTTCCAGAGCTGAGCGGCGGACCTGATTCCGACGCGTCTCGCGCAACGAGGCGCGTCCTCGCCGGTTGGAAACAGGCCGGCGGCATCCTAGCTGACGAGGAAGCGTGACGCTCGCCCCATCCGGGGGGCGTCGCCGTGGAGACGAGTTCTTTCATGCGCCGTGTCGTCGTCACCGGGATGGGCATCGTCTCATCCATCGGAAACAACACCCAGGAAGTGCTCGCCTCGCTCCGCGAAGGGCGGTCCGGGATCACGCGCGATGGGTCCCACGCCGAGCACGGCTTCCGCAGCCAGGTCTCCGGCCGGCCCGACCTCGACCCTGAGGGCATCGTCGACCGCCGCGCCATGCGCTTCCACGGCGGCGGCAGCGCGTGGAACCACGTCGCGATGGATCAGGCGATCCGCGATTCGGGTCTCGAAGCCGGCGACGTCTCGAACGAGCGTACCGGCATCATCATGGGCTCGGGCGGCCCCTCGACCCGCGTGATCGTCGAATCGGCGGCGATCGCCCGCGAGAAGGGCCCCAAGCGGGTCGGCCCGTTCGCGGTGCCGAAGGCGATGTCCTCGACCGCGTCGGCGACGCTGGCGACCTGGTTCAAGATCAAGGGCGTCAACTACTCGATCGCCTCCGCCTGCGCGACGTCGAACCATTGCATCGGCAACGCCGCCGAGATCATCCAGGGCGGCCGCCAGGACATCATCTTCGCCGGCGGCTGCGAGGATCTCGACTGGACGCTCTCCGTCCTGTTCGACGCGATGGGCGCGATGTCCTCGAAGTTCAACGCGACGCCCGAGCGGGCCTCGCGCGCCTACGACGCGAACCGCGACGGCTTCGTCATCGCGGGCGGCGCCGGCGTGCTCGTGCTCGAGGAATACGAGCACGCCAAGGCGCGCGGCGCGCGGATCTACGGCGAGATCGCCGGCTACGGCGCGACCTCGGACGGGTACGACATGGTGGCGCCGTCCGGCGAGGGCGCGGTGCGCTGCATGCGCCAGGCGATGGAAGGCTTGAAGGGCGCACGGATCGACTACATCAACCCGCACGCCACCTCGACGCCGGTGGGCGACGAGAAGGAGATCGAGGCGATCCGCGAGGTTTTCGGCCGCGGCGAGGCCTGCCCGCCGATCGCGGCGACGAAGTCCCTCACCGGCCACTCGCTCGGCGCCACCGGCGTCCAGGAAGCGATCTACGCCCTGCTGATGATGAACAACGGATTCATCAGCGCGAGCGCGCACATCGACGAGCTCGATCCCGCCTTCGCCGACATGCCGATCCTGCGCGAGCGCCGGGACGGGGCCAAGCTCGGGCACGTGCTGTCGAACTCGTTCGGTTTCGGCGGCACCAACGCGACCCTGGTGCTGAAGAACGTCGACGCCTGACGCGTCGAGCAAGACCTGCGATCCTCCCCCGGCGGCGACCGACACGGCATTCGGGAACGATCCGCGGCGAAAGGGATCGTTAACCACCGGAACCCATGCTTCCGGTTCCGGTTTCGTCGGAAAGCCATGCCTGGGAGCGGCGCGCGCATGACCTTCGTCCTGATCGGATTCGTGCTGGCTGCGGTGATCGTCGGCTCGGCCGGCATCTACGCCAAGCAGGCGCTGATCGACGACGCCAAGGCCCAGACGCGCGGCTACTTCTAGCGCGAACGCCCTCTTCGGCCGTCATCGAGCCCCGCCGGATGGCGGGGCTTTCGTTTTTTCCTCGTTGCCGATTGGACAGCGTCGTCCCCCGCGCCTAAGCGTCGGTCCCTGTCTACTGCGCCCGGAGAGGCGCATCGCTCGGGAGTGACGGATCGGATGACGGGTTTGATGGCGGGCAAGCGCGGCCTGATCATGGGCGTGGCCAACGACCACTCGATCGGCTGGGGCATCGCCAGAACCCTGCATCAGCACGGTGCGAAGCTTGCCTTCACCTATCAGGGCGATGCCCTCGGCAAGCGCGTCACGCCGCTCGCCGCCCGGCTCGATTCCGATATCGTCCTGCCCTGCGACGTGGAAGACCTCGCCTCCGTGGACTCGACCTTCGCGGCCCTGGACGAGCGCTTCGACGGCACCCTCGATTTCGTCGTCCACGCCATCGGCTTTTCCGACAAGGCGCAGCTCAAGGGTCGCTACGTCGACGTGACCACCCGCGAGAACTTCTCGCGGACCATGACGATCTCGTGCTTCTCGTTCACCGAGATCGCGCAGCGGGCGGCCAAGCGCATGCGCGAGGGCGGCTCGCTCCTGACGCTGACCTACGGCGGCTCCACCCGCGTGATGCCGAATTACAACGTGATGGGCGTGGCCAAGGCCGCGCTCGAGGCGTCCGTGCGTTATCTCGCCACCGATCTCGGCCCGGACGGCATCCGGGTGAACGCCCTGTCGGCCGGGCCGATGCGGACGCTGGCCGGCGCCGGAATCGCGGACGCGCGGCTGATGTTCAACCACCAGAGGGCACATGCGCCGCTGCGGCGCACCGTGACGCTCGACGATGTCGGCGGCTCGGCGCTCTACCTGCTGTCCGACCTCTCCGGCGGCGTCACCGGCGAGATCCACTTCGTCGATTCCGGCTACAACATCATCTCGATGCCGCGGCCCGACGTGCTGCAGGCGCAGGACGAGGCCGGCGTCGTCGGCGACGCCTGAGACGCCTTCGTCAGCACGTCACGGCGATCAGGCCGATCACCAGGCTCGCCAGCAGCAGGATCAGGTGGATTCCGACGCCGTCGCCGAGCCACGCGCTCATTCCGGGATACGGCCCGGGGGCAGCAACCCGGGCTCGCGCACGGGGCGGCGGACCGCGCGGCGCTCGCGCCGCTCGATGACCGCCCGCGGCGGCGGGGCGGACGGGTAGTTCGACGCGAACGGATTCGACGGGACGCCCGATCCGGTGAGCCCCAGCGTGCTTCCGGCGTAGCCCGTGCCCTGCGCCAGGGCCGGAAGCGAACCGGCCGCGAGGATCGCGGCGGCGAGCGTTGTGCGGTAGGGCATCGATATCCTTCGTCCTGTGGCTCTCGTCAGATAGGGCTGCGGCGGCGCGGGCGGAAACGGAAAACATCATGGAACCGCATCGGATCGAGCGCGACGGCACGACCTACGACGTCACCTTCGAGCGTGCGCCCGAAGGCTGGGTCGCCCGCATCCGCCGGACGAGCGACGGCGCGGTGCACGTCGTCGCCTTCGCCGACGGCGTGGGCTACGCGGCGGACGATCCACGCGGCTCGCTGATCGCCGGTTGCAAGGCGGCGATCGAACGGCTGCCGTGGGGCGTCCCGACCAGGCACTGATCGCCCGGCCGGCGGAACCTGCGCGTCGCCCCCGTGTTCGCGCTGGACAGATCCTCTTCTCAAGACCGGAGTTTTCGATGTCCGAAGTCACCTATCACGTCGTCGAGCACGATGGCGGATACGCCTACAAGGTCGGCGACGTCTTCTCGGAGACCTTTCCGAGCCGCGACGAGGCCCTCCAGGCGGCACAGGCCGCCGCGGCCGAGCAGCAGGTGCCGGGCTCGACCGAGGGCATCCGCTATCAGGACGGTGCCGGCGCGTGGCACGACGAGACCGCGCGCGGCGACGACCGCCCGACCGCGAAGGTCGCGGACTGATCGAGACCCGTCCCGCGTCGAACGATGGCACGCAAGGCGGCCTCGGTGCCGCGGAAGCCGAAGACCGAACCGGAACCGGACGTCGTGCCGGTTCTGGCGAAGCTGCCGAAGGGTGCACGCCGCACGACGCCGTCTCGTGAGACGCTCGCCGCCCTCGCCCCCGATCGGCTCATCGGCCTGATCCTCGCCGAGACTGCCCGCAACGCCGCGTTCAAGAAGCTCGTGAGCGCGGCGCTCGCCTCCCTGCAGGGGCCGGAAGCGGTCGCGGCGATCGTCGACCGGCGGCTGACCGCCCTGGAGGGCGCCCGCGGCTTCATCGACTGGCAGAAGCGCCGGGCGTTCACCACGGATCTCGGCGCGATGGTCACGGTGATCCTCACCGAGCTCGCGCCGCTCGATCGCATGGCGGCTCTCGAACGCCTGGTGCGCTTCCTCGGCGGCGCCGACGCGGTGCTTAACCGCGTGGACGACGGTTCGGGCGCGATCCAGGCGATCTACGAGCGCGCTTCGGATGCCGTGGTCGAGATTGCCGCAGAGCTCGAGCCGGACGAGGCCGGGCGGTTCGCGCTGACGCTGATCCCGCGCTTCGTCGCCGACCCCTACGGGCCGTTCGGCGTGCTGATCCGCGATCTGGTCCCGCGCCTCCCCGCTGCCGCCCTCGCCTCGCTCGATGCGAAGCTCGCCGAGGCGGCGGACACGAAGCATCGGGCCGCGGATGCACCGAACGGGCCCGCGGCCTCGCGAGCCGATCTCCGCCACGGGAACATCCTGCGCGTCCGTCAGGACATCGCCGACCGGCGCGGCGACGTCGCGGCCTACATCGCGCTCGAGCAAGCGATCATGCCCGGCCGTCCCGACGGGACCGAGATCGCAGGGCGCCTGCTCGCGGCCGGGCGGGCCGCCGAGGCGCTGGATTGGATCCGCCGCCCGAAATCATCGCGGAGCGGCGTGATCACCCGCGCGATGCTCGCGACCGGAGATGCGGCGCTCGACGGCCCGGACCGCGAGCGGATCGGGCTGGAGATCCGCATCCTCGATGCGCTCGACCGACGCGAGGAGGCTCAGGCTCTGCGCTGGCAGGGGTTCGAAGCGACGCTCGACGCCGACATGCTCCGCGCGCTCATCGCCAAGCTTCCAGATTTCGAGGACGAGGAGGTGCTGGAGCGCGCCCTCGACCACGTCGCCCGGCACGACGATGCCCATCGCGCGCTGGCCTTCCTGGTGGCGTGGCCGAGCCTCGACCGCGCGGCGCGCCTCGTCTTCGATCGCCGCGCGGAGTGGCGGAGCGAGGCCTATCGCCTTCTCGGTCTGGCGGCGGAGGCGCTGGAGCCCGATCATCCGGCCGCGGCGACGCTGCTGCTGCGCCGGATGATCGACGACATCCTCCGGGATGGACGCAGCAGCGCCTACCCCTATGCCGCCCGCCACCTCGCGGCCCTCGACGGGATGGCGCCGCGCCTGACGCCGGGATCGATCGATCCGTCGCCCGAGGCCTACCGCACCGGCCTGCGGACGGCGCATGGACGCAAGCACGGGTTCTGGTCGCTCGTGCCGGCGTGAGGCCGAATCACACCGTCTCGATCGCGTCGACGCGGTCCGGGTAGAAGGCGAGATGCCCGGCGATCTCGGCGACCGCCGGAAACGGCGCCTCGTAGCTCCAGACCGCGTCGGGGCGCGATGCGTCGCCGACCGCGAGGCTGAAGTAGCTCGCATCGCCCTTGTACGGGCAGTGGCTGGTCCGCGCCGACTTCTTGAAACGCGAGAGGTCGGCATCGCTGCGCGGAATGTAGAGCACCGGAGGGTACGACGCTTCCTTGAGGGAAAGTACCCGCTCGCTCTCGGCGACGGCGACGCCGTCGAGCATCACCCGGACGCGGCCCGGATGCGGCGTGATGGTGATCGGATGGTCGGGGCCAGGTTGCTTCATCGCGGAATCCTCTCGGTCGGGTTCAACTCGATGGTGCCGAGGGCGTCGGCGAGCCGTGCCTTCGCGCTGCCGGGCTTCAGCGGGACCTGCTGGCTCGCATGCGGCGCCCAGCCGGTGAGCCACAGGATCTCGAAGCTGGCGCGAAGCCGCCCGTCCGCGTCAGCGAAGCGCGACGCGTAGATGTCCGCCATCCGCATCAGCGTCGCCCGCCGCAGGGGCGTGCGGCGGCGCTCGACCAGCGCGTTGGTCAGGCCCATGGCGCGCAGGTCCCGCATCAGGGAAAACGGGTCTGCGTAGCGCACCGTCACGGTCTCGGTGTCGGCGACCGGCAGGGCGAAGCCGGCGCGCTGCAACAGGGCGCCGGCCTCGCGCACCTCGGCGAACGGCGCGACCCGCGGGCTGACGCCGCCCTCGACCTCGCTTTCGGCCTGGGCGAAGCTCGCCCGCAGCTCGTTCAGGGTGGCGCCGCCGAGCAGGCAGCCGAGGAACAGCCCGTCGGGGCGAAGCGAACGGCGGAGCTGCACCAGCGTTCCGGGAAGATCGTTGACGCCCTGGAGCGCCAGCAGCGACACGGCGAGGTCGAAACCCTCGGGCGCGGCCGGCAGCGCCTCGGGGTCGGCGACCGCTTGCCGGACGCCGGGCACGGCCCGGTCCAGGATCGGCGCGAGGCGTAGGACCGTCGCGTCGGGGTAACGCGCCGACAGGACGCGCGCGGCCGCCGCGGTCGGCGTCGCGAGATCGAGGCTTCGGGTGAAGTCGCGCAGCACCGCGCCGAGGCGATCGTCGAGATCCTCCGCGACACGGGCGATCAGGAAATCGGCAAAGCCCGCACGCTGCGCCCGCGCCAAGCGTCGGCGGGCGAGGACGGTGTCGAACAGGGGCGAAGGCGCTGTCATCTGCCCCATCACATGGCGCTCGGATCGCTGTCTTGCCAGCGGCGCGACCGACGGGTGGCGAGGGCCGGACGACGATCACACTTCTGAGAGGGTGGAACGGGAACGGGGCGTCGCCGTTCCTGGTCAGTTCCATCGGCCGCTCGGCCGCGTACCGGAGTCCCATCCCATGATCCGCTTCCTGTCCGGGGGCGCGCTGGCCCTCTCGATCGTCGCTTTCGGCTCGGCCGCCGATGCCAAGGGTTGCATCAAGGGCGCCATAGTCGGCGGGATCGCCGGGCACTATGCCGGCCATCATGGGCTCGTCGGCGCCGCGGCCGGCTGCGCCATCGGCCGCCATCGCGCGAATGCCGAGGCCCGCCGCAACGACCAGACCGCGCCGACGACGCGCTGAGGCACGCTCCCGATCGCGTCGGTGCGGCGGACGGATCGGGCCGTGCATGCGCCTGAGACGTCGAGCATCGAGATCGGCCGTGCGACGCAGGGCGCGCGGCCTTTCGCCGTCCTGGGTCGCGCTACCCGCGCCCTGGTCGGTCTCGTCTACCCGCCGTCCTGCGCCGGCTGCGGCGCGGCCACCGCCGATCCTGGCGCGCTCTGCCCGTCCTGCTGGGCCGGCCTGCGCTTCATCGAGGAGCCGTGCTGCGCGCGGTACGGCACCCCGTTCGCTGTCGATCTCGGAATCTGTCCCCTGCTGTCGCCGCGGGCGATCAGCGAGCCGCCGGTCTTCGCGCGGGCCCGCGCCGTGGCGCTCTACGACGACACCGCCCGCGGCCTCGTCCATCGCCTGAAGTACCAGGACCGCCTCGACCTCGCCAAGGCGATGGCCGCGATGATGGCGGCGTCCGGCGCGGCGCTGATCGCGGAGGCCGACTGCGTCGTGCCGGTGCCGCTGCATCGCTGGCGCCTGTGGCGGCGGCGGTTCAACCAGGCGGCGCTGCTGGCGCGGCCGGTCGCCCGGGCCGGCAGCCTGCCGTTCCTGCCGCGGGCCCTGGCGCGGGTGAAGGCGACGCGCTCGCAGTTCGGGCTGACCCGCGCCGGGCGTGCCGAGAACCTTCAGGGCGCCTTTCGGGTGCCGGGGGCGCATCGGGCCGGCATCCAGGGACGGCGCGTCCTCCTAGTCGACGACGTCACCACCACCGGCGCGACCGCCAACGCCGCCGCCCGCGCCCTGCTGCGCGGCGGGGCCGCCTCGGTCGACCTGCTCACCTTCGCCCTGGTGGCCGACCCGATCGGTTGAGCGGGGGCGCGATCGTTCTCACGCGGGCGGCGGGTTTCGCGACTGAAGCGCCGCGATCGTCAGGTCGAACGCCTCGGCGATGCTCTCGTGCCAGAGCGAGAACGGGGTGGGCCGTTCGAGGTGCACGGCGGCCTCGGCCTCCGTCCCGCTGGCCTGCAAGTCGGCGCCGTGCCGGATCGCGAGGCGGCGCATCGGTCCGTTCATGGCCAAGCACCGCACGTGCAAATCGCCGACGCCACGATTGCGCGCCGCTTCCGTGATCCGCGCGAACAGCGCCCCGCCGATGCCGCGACGCCGGTAGGCGCGCTCCACCGCGAAGGCCGCCTCGGCCTGCCTGCCGAGGTCGAGCGGCGTCGCACCCGGGCCGGACGGTCGCAGCTCCGCGACCCCGCGCAGGGTGCCGGACACGAAGGCACCGAAGATCAATCCGTCGGCCGTGACGGCGCGCTCGGCATAGGCACGGATCCCGGCCTCGCCGACGCTTCCCATGAACCGGTTCGCGCGGGTTTCGGGGTCCAGGCGCAGGAAGTAGGCGAGGATCTGCGCGCGGTCGCTCGCGCGCAGGCGTCGGATCGTGTGTCCCGCCGGTTTCGGCTCGGGCAATGCCATGTGCAGGTCTCTGGTATCGGCGCGCTGGGTGCGCGCATCCGGGCGTGCCCTCCCTCGAGGCAGGCAGGGTCTCGCACCGCCAAGCCGATTGTGCAATGCAACAATTCGTCGTCGCATCGCGTCGCCAGGGCTGACATGCATGCAGGGGATGGAACCACTTCTGTTGCATCGCGGTGCGACGCGGGGTTGATCGACCCGCCCGCGCGCGGCAGACGGTTGGGACGGGTCGCGCGTTGCAGCATCGCGCGGATGCCGAGCAGGATCCCGTGGTCGTGAGCCGGAAGCCGTGAGCCCAACCTCGCCGAGCCATGCGCCCTCCGCCGATGCGCGCAGCGGTGCGCTTTCTCCCGGCCCCGTCCACGATCGCTACGAGGCGCTGATCGCCTCCGGCGCGATCGAGCGCGACCCGGCCCAGGCGCGGCTGGTGCGCGCCCTCGACCGCCTAGTCCTCGACCTCGAGCGGAGGCGTCGCGCCAAGAAGGGCAGCGCGCTCGGCTGGCTGTTCTCGCGGAAGGACAGCGTCGGGCCGCCGAAGGGCCTCTACATCTGGGGCTCGGTCGGGCGCGGCAAGACCATGCTCATGGACCTGTTCCACGAGGCCGCCCCCGGGCCGAAGCGCCGCGTCCACTTCCACGGCTTCCTCGCCGACGCGCACGAGCGCATCCACGCCTACCGCCAAGCGCTGAAGCGCGGCGAGGTGAAGGGCGACGACCCGATCGGCCCCGTCGCCGACGCGCTCGCCGACGAGGCGACGCTGCTGTGCTTCGACGAGTTCACGGTCACCGACATCGCCGACGCGATGATCCTCGGCCGGCTGTTCGGCGCGCTGTTCAGGCGCGGCGTGACGGTGGTCGCGACCTCGAACGTCGAGCCGGACCGCCTCTACGAGGGCGGCCTCAACCGCGCGCTGTTCCTGCCCTTCGTCGAGGAGCTGAAGGAGCGGGTCGAGGTGCTGCGCCTGGATTCGCGCACGGATTTCCGCCTGGAGAAGCTCGGCGGCGCACCGGTCTACCATGTGCCCGCGGACGCGGGGGCCCGAGCCGCGATCGATGCCGCGTTCAAGGGGCTGACCGGGAAGGCCAAGGGCCGGTCGGCGACGATCACCGTGCACGGCCGCGCCGTGCCGGTGCCGCAGGAGGCGGCCGGCGTCGCCCGGTTCTCCTTCGCCGACCTCTGCGCCCAGCCGCTCGGCGCCTCCGACTACATGGCGGTCGCGCGGGCCTTCCACACGGTGATCGTCGAGGACATCCCGGTGATGGGCGAGCAGAACCGCAACGAGTGCAAGCGCTTCATCACCCTGATCGACACCCTGTACGACCGCCACGTGAAGCTCGTCGCCTCGGCCGCGGCGGAAGCGCAGGACCTCTACACGGTCCGCGAGGGCCGCGAGGCCTTCGAGTTCGACCGCACCGTGTCCCGCCTGATCGAGATGCGATCGACCGAATACCTCGCCCTGCCGCATGGATGGGCGGATTCGGAAGCCTCCGGCGCCACGACCGGCCTCGTCGAGACCTGATGCGGCTTCGCGGCCGCCCGAGCTTCGACGGGTAAGGCTTCGACAACCGCCCCGTCCCGTCTATGTCTGCGCAGGTCGCCTCGGCACGTCGCCGGGCCGATCCGAGGCACCCGAGATGATCACCGATACGAAACACCCGCGCGCCGCGGGTGGTGCTGCGATGCGGGGCGGGTTCGGGATGGTCGTCGCGTGGTGAGCCCCCGATCGATCTCGTTCCTGCGTCGGTCGAACTGGCGCAGCGCACGGCCCTTCGCCGGGCTGCTCGGCTCGCCGGTCGCCTTCGGCCTCCTGATCGTCGCCCTGGTGGCGGGTGGCTGGAACTACGTCGGCGGCGAGGCGAGCCGCGCGGCGGTCGCGGCCGGAAATACCCGGATCTCGGGGCTCGAGCGGCTGCTCTCGGCGGTGAAGGACCTCGAGACCGGCGAGCGCGGCTACGTCCTCGTCGGCGGCGACGTCTACCTCGAGCCCTACCAGAAGGCGCTCGGCGCGATCGACACCGGTCTCGCCGGGCTCGGCAGCCTCGCCCAGGTGCCGCTGCGCCAGGGCGGGACGTCCCTTGCCGCTCTCATCGCGGACAAGCGCGACTTCGCGGCCCGGGTCGTCGCCGCGCGGCGGGACGTGAGCTTCGATGCGGCGACCGAGATCGTCCGCACCGGCGTCGGCAAGCAGCAGATGGACGCGATCCGCGCCGAGACCGCAGGATTGCAGGCCTCGATCGCCCGGCGAATGGAGGCCGATCGCAGCCGCGACGCCGCGCGTTCCTTGCTGCTGTCGATCCTCACGGCAGTCTGCGCGGTCGTGGCGATCGTGCTCCTCGCCCGCCTCGCCCTCGTCCGCCGCCGGGAGGCGATGCGGATGTCGGGCCTGCTCGACGGGGTGCTCGCCAATGCCCCCGTCGGCCTCGGCTTCCTCGACCGCGATCTCAAGATCCGCCACATGAACCGGGCGCTGGCGGTGATGAGCGAGCGCGGCTTCGGCGCCGACCTCGGCGCCCCGATCTGGGCGATGCTGCCGACCCTCGCCGACGCCCTTGGTCCGAAGCTCGCCGCGGCCCTCCACGAAGGGCTGGTGACGCCCGACGTACCGGTCGCCGTCCCGACGCCCTCGGCACCCGGCGGCGTGCGCCGCTTCTCGATGAGCTTCTATCCCCTCCGCGGCACCTCCTCTGAGGTCGAGCCGGCGATCGAGGGCGTCGGCATCGTCGTCCTCGACGAGACCCTGCGCTGGATGGTCGAGGAGCGCATGCGCCGCAGCGAGGAGCGCTTCCGCTCGCTGATCGAGGCGAGCGCGTCGATCGTCTGGACCGCGACGGCCGAGGGCACCCTGCACCCGCGGCAGGCCTCCTGGACGCGCTTCACCGGCCAGGACGACGCGGCCTATGGCGGCGAGGGCTTCCTCGACGCGATCCACGCGGACGACCGGGCGCATACGGCCGAAGCCTGGACCGTGGCGGTCTCGACGCTGCAGCCCTACGAGACCGAGCACCGGCTGCGCCGGGCCGACGGCGAGTACCGCCACATGGCGGTGCGCGCCGTGCCGATCCTCGCCGAGGACGGGCGCCTGCGGGAATGGGTCGGCACGCATACCGACATCACCGAGCGCAAGGCGGCCGAGGCCGCCGTCGAGGCGGCTCGTCAGGCGGCGGAGGACGCCAACCGCGCCAAGAGCCAGTTCCTGGCCAACATGAGCCACGAGCTGCGCACGCCGCTCTCTGCGGTGATCGGCTATTCCGAGATGCTGCAGGAGGAGCTGGAAGACCTCGGCGAGCCCTCGCTGATCGCCGACATGAAGAAGATCGAGTCGAACGCCCGCCACCTTCTCGGGCTGATCAACGACGTCCTCGACCTGTCGAAGATCGAGGCCGAGCGCGTGGAGATCTACGCCGAGGACTTCTCCGTCGCCGAGGTCGTGGCCGAGGTCGCCGCGACGGTCGAGGGTCTGATCGCCAAGAAGGAGAACGCTCTCGACCTGACGATCGCCGAGGACGTCGGCACGGCGCATACCGACGTGACCAAGCTGCGCCAGTGCCTGATCAACCTCCTGAGCAACGCGGCGAAGTTCACCGAGAACGGCCGCATCGGCCTCGCCGTGACGCGCGATGCGGAGGCCAGGCTCTGCTTCGCGGTCAGCGATACCGGGATCGGCATGACCGACGAGCAGGTCGGGCGGCTGTTCGAGCGCTTCACCCAGGCCGACGCCTCCACGACCCGGCGCTTCGGCGGCACCGGGCTCGGCCTCTCGATCACCCGCGCCTTCGCCGAGCTGCTGGGCGGCACCGTCGAGGTCGCGAGCCGCGAGGGCGCAGGCAGCACCTTCACGCTGATCCTGCCGGCGCAGTTCTCCGGCCCCGACGCCGGAGCGGCACACGGGGAGGATACGGCGGTGGGAAACCGCATCCTCGTCATCGACGATGATGCGGCGACGCGCGACCTGCTCGCGCGCTTCCTCGAGAAGGAGGGCTTCGTGGTCTCCACGGCGGAGGACGGACGCCAGGGCCTGGAACGGGCCAGGGCCCTGCGTCCCCGCGCGATCCTCCTCGACGTGACCATGCCGCGGATGGACGGCTGGTCGGTGCTGCGCGCGCTCCGGGCCGACCCCGAGCTCGGCGCGACGCCGATCATCATGGTGACGGTGCTCGACGAGCAGAACCTCGCCTTCTCACTCGGCGCCACCGACTACCTGCACAAGCCGATCGAGTGGGGGCACCTCAAGGCCGTCACCGACCGGTTCCGCCCCGGCAATGCCGAGGGACCGATCCTCGTCGTCGAGGACGATCCCGACGCCCGCGAGCGCGTGACGACCTTCCTGGAACGCGAGGGCTTTCCGGTGCGCTCGGCCGAGCACGGCAAAATCGCGCTGGAGGAGGTGGCGCGGGAGAAGCCCGCCCTCGTTCTCCTCGACCTGATGATGCCGGAGATGGACGGCTTCGGCTTCCTGCGCGCCCTGCGGACGCGGGCGGAGTGGCGCGACATCCCCGTGGTGGTGCTCACCGCCAAGGACATCACGGCCGAGGACCGACGCCGGCTCGCCGGGCAGGCGGACCGGGTGATCAGCAAGGGCTCGGTCAGCCTGTCGGATCTGGCTCAGGAGGTGCGGGGTCTGGTGGGGATTCCGGCGCGGGATTGAGAAGGGCGCAGCTGCCCGAAACGATCGCGCGAGCGATCACGGTGGCCATGCCCTCCCCGTCATCCCGGGGCGCCGAAGGCGAACCCGCGCTCCGGAACCGCAGGTCGTGCTCCAGCTTGCGCCTTCGACGGTTCTGGATCCCGGGCCCCGCTGCGCCGACCCGGGACGACGACGGTGGTTCTCGGCGGGTCCCGGAAGACCCTACTTCTCGACGAAGGCCTTCTCGATCACGTAGTGACCGGCCTCGCCGTGGTTGCCCTCCTCGTAGCCGCCGTTGGTCAGCAGCTCGCGGGTGTCGCGGATCATGTCGGGGCTGCCGCAGAGCATGAAGCGGTCGTTCTCGACCGACATGTTCGGCAGGCCGATATCCTCGAACAGCTTGCCCGAGGTCATCAGGTCGGTGATGCGGCCGCGGTTGCGGAACGGCTCGCGGGTCACGGTCGGGTAGTAGATCAGCTGCGCGCTGATCATCTCGCCGAGGAACTCGTGCTTCGGCAGGCTCTCGGTGATGGTCTCGCCGTAGGCGAGCTCCTGCACCTGCCGGCAGCCGTGGACGAGCACGACCTTCTCGAAGCGCTCGTAGGTCTCCGGGTCCTTGATGATCGACATGAAGGGCGCGAGCCCGGTGCCGGTGCCGAGGAGGTAGAGGTTCTTGCCCGGAAGCAGGTTGTCGAGCACCAGCGTGCCGGTGGGCTTCTTGCCGACGATGATCGGGTCGCCGACCTTGAGGTGCTGCAGCTTCGAGGTGAGCGGGCCGGCCTCGACCTTGATCGAGAAGAATTCCAGCTCCTCCTCGTAGTTAGCCGAGACGACGCTGTAGGCGCGCAGCAGCGGCCGGCCTTCGACCTCGATGCCGATCATCGTGAACTCGCCGTTCCGGAAGCGGAAGGCCGGATCGCGGGTCGTGCGGAAGGAGAAGAGCGTGTCGGTCCAGTGGTGGACCGACAGAACGCGCTCCTCGTAGAACTTGCTCATCGACTGAGGTGTCCCGAATCCCGATGGGTTTGGCGGTCTTTTCGCAGGTGCGGAACGCAGGTCAAGACGCGCCGACGACACACAGCCATGCAACCGCAACTGATTGGAATCGCTCTTAATACCCGCGGCGATCCGACCTAGAGCGGCTTCAGCCCGGCCTCGATCTCGGCGCGCCGCGGCTCGAGGAACGGCGGCAGGGCGAGGCCCTGACCGAGCCGGTCGAGCGGCTCGTCGGCGGTGAAGCCGGGGCCGTCGGTGGCGATCTCGAACAGGATGCCGTTCGGCTCGCGGAAATACAGGCTGCGGAAGTAGTAGCGGTCGACCGGACCGCTCGACGGCATCCGCCGCACCTTGAGCCGGTCGGCCCAAGCTGCGTAATCCACATCGGGGATGCGGAAGGCGACGTGGTGCACCGCGCCGGCGCCCTGGCGGGCGGGGGCGGAGGCGTCGCCGACGAGCTGCACCTCGGCGGCCGACCCGCCCTCCCCCATGGCGAAGACGTGGACCGTTCCCTCAGGCGCCTCGAAGCTGCGGTCATGCCGCATCCCGAGGACGTCCACGAGCACCGAGCCGGTCCGCTCCGGCTGAGCGACGGCGAGGCGGATCGGGCCGAGCCCCCGGATCTGATGCTCGGGCATCACCGGGCTGCCGGCCCAGGGGTGCGCATCGCCCGCGCCGCCGTCGTCGACGAGGCTCAGGCGCTGGCCTTCCGGATCCTCGAAATCCAGGGTCAGGCGTCCGTCGCGCTCGACCGGCTCGGAGTGGGCCACGCCCTCCCGCGCGAGCCGCTCGCGCCAGGCGTCGATCGCCGCCGGGCCGGCGACGCGCAGGTGCGTGCGGGTGATGCTGTTCGTCCCGCGTCGCTCGGGCGGCGTCGGCCAGTCGAAGAAGGTCACGTCGGTGCCGGGCGAGGCCAGCCCGTCGGCGTAGAACAGGTGGTAGGCCGAGACGTCGTCCTGGTTCACCGTCTTCTTGACGAGCCGCAGGCCGAGCACGCGGGTGTAGAACGCGTGGTTCTCCGCGGCCCGCGCGGTGATGGCGGTGAGATGGTGGATCCCGGTGAGCTGCATCGGCGAGAGCATCTTCCGTCGAAGCGGTCGCCGGTCCGGCGAAAGAACGTGCGGCACCGCGAAGAGATGGAACAGTCCCCACGACCGGGGTCATCGAGCCTGTGTCAGAGGCCGACCGGCCGCCCGGCGGCGACGACCAGCATCCGGCCGTCGGCGAAGGTCCGCGCGCCGGCGCGGCGGATGTCGTCCTGCGTGACCGAGGACACCAGGGCGTTGCGGCGCTCGATGTAGTCCATCCCGAGGCCTTCGAACGCGATCTGCACCAGCTGGTGGGCGATCTTGGTCGAGGTGTCGAAGCCGAGCGCGTAGGAGCCGGTCAGGTAGTCCTTGGCCTTCTGCAGCTCCTCGTCGTCCGGGCCGTCGGCGATCAGGCGGTTGATCTCGTCGCCGATGACCGACAGCGCCTCGCCGACGCGCTCGTTCTTGGTCGCGGTGTAGCCCCAGGTCATCGCCGCCGAGCGGTGGCTGACCAGCGAGGTCCCGACCGAGTAGGCGAGGCCGCGCTTCTCGCGGACCTCTTGGAACAGCCGTGAGGTGAAGGCGCCGCCGCCGAGGATGTGGTTGAGCACGTAGGCGGGAATGAAGTCGGGGTCGCGCCAGGCAACGCCGGCCATGCCGAAGCGGATCACCGATTGCGGCACGTCGAGATCGACGACGACGCGCTTGCCGAGGTCGCCCACCGTGGTCCGCTCGATCGCGCGCAGGCCGCCGGCCTCGGGCAGCGCACCGAAGGCGCGGTCGAGGCTCGCGGCGAGCTGCTCGGCGCCGATCGCGCCGACGGCGGCAACCTTCACCGCGCCGCGACCGAGCAGCCGGGCATGCATCGCCACGAGGTCGTCGCGGGTGATCGCCGAGACCGCCTCGATCGTGCCCGAGGACGGGCGGCCGTAGGCGTGCCCGGCGAACGCTTCGGCGAAGAAGCGGCGCGAGGCCATCACGCCCGGATCGTTCTGCTGGTAGCGCAGGCCGGCGATCACCTGGCCGCGGACCCGCTCGATCGCGTCGGCGTCGAAGCGCGGCTTTGCGAGCGCCAGGGCCAGCAGCTCGATTGCTTCGTCGGCGTGCTTGACCAGCATCTTCAGCGAGCCGCCGATCGCGTCGGGGCCGGCATGGAACGACAGCTCGATGGCGCGCGCCGCGAGCCGCTCCTGGAAGGCGTCGGAGCCGAGATCGCCCGCGCCCTCGTCGAGGAGGCGTGCCAGCATCTGGGCGCAGCCCGACTTGCCCTCGGGGTCCTGCGCCGCGCCGCCCTCGAAGGTGAAGGCCAGGGCGATCATCGGCACCACCGGCGATTCGACGTGCCACGCCTCGATGCCGGCGGCGGTCTGGATCGGCAGCGCCTTGGCCGGACTCGCCTTGGAGCGGACCGGGGTCTCGGCCAGGTCGGTGTCGGCGAAGTTCATGGACGACCTCGTTGTTCTTGATGTCTGGGTGCGGCGCCGGGCGCCGCAGGCCGAACGTCCCTACTCGGCGGCGATGGCCATCGGTGCGTCCGGGTCGCTGGACTTGACGAGGTAGCCGGTGACCGAGCGCGACGGCGTCAGCCAGCGCTCGCTCGCCTCGGCCAGGCGCTCCCGGGTGACGCCCTCGATGTCGGACGGCCAGCGCCGCACTTCCTCGATGGTCTCGCCGATGGCGAGCGCGGAACCGTAGATGCGGGCGAGCGAGGACTGGCTGTCGGAGGAATACACCGTCTCGGCCACGAGGCGGGTCTTCGCCCGCTCGATCGCCTCGGCGTTCAGCGCATCCGACGGCACGCGCCGCAGCACGCGGTCGACCTCGGCCTCCAGCTTCTCCAGGCTGACGCCCTCGGCGGGCACCGCGTAGACGGAGAAGCGGGTGTCGTCGATCGCCGAGCCCATGTACCAGGCGCCCGCGTTGACCGCGAGGCCGCTCTCCATCACCAGCTTGCGGTAGAGATAGGAGGTCGAGCCGCCGCCGAGCACCTCGGCGAGCAGCTCGAGATCGTGGCAGCCGCCGTCGCGGGCGGTGATGCAGGACGGGGTGAGATAGAGCCGCTGCAGCGTCGGCTGCTCGACCTTCGGATCGGCCACCGCGAGGCGGCGCAGCGCCTTCGGCTCCGGCTCGCGGGCTCGGACGCGGATCGGGCGGGCGCCCTGCGGCGCGACGCGCCCGTAGGTCGCCTCGGCCAGGCGCCGAACCTCGTCGGGCGTCACGTCGCCGGCGACCACCAGGATCGCGTTCTCGGGGGTGTAGAAGCGCTTGTAGTAGTCGAGGGCGTGGCCGCGGTTCAGCTCCTCGATCTCGTGCATCCAGCCGATGATCGGGATGCCGTAGGGATGGTGCACGAAGAGCGAGGCGGCCATCGCCTCCGAGAGCTGGGCCGACGGGTCGGTCTCGACCCGCATGCGGCGCTCCTCGAGCACCACGTCGCGCTCCGGCGCCACCACCGCGTCGTCGAGGACGAGGCCTGTCATGCGGTCGGCCTCGAACGCCATCATCGTGTCGAGGTTGTCGCGGGCGACGCGCTGGAAATAGGCGGTGTAGTCGTAGGAGGTGAAGGCGTTCTCCTGGCCGCCGAGGCCGGAGACGGCCTTGGAGAAGGCGCCGACCGGGTGCTTCTCGGTGCCCTTGAACATCAGGTGCTCGAGGAAGTGGGCGATGCCCGACTGGCCGAGCGGATCGTCGGCCGAGCCGTTGCGATACCAGATCATGTGGGTGACGACGGGCGCGCGGTGATCGGGCACCACCACCACGTCGAGGCCGTTGTCGAGGGTGAAGGCCGACACCTCCGGCCCGCCGGCTTCCGAGCGCCCGAACGGCGCCGCCTCGGCGCGTCCCGCATTCGCGAAACGGCCGCCGGCCGGGAACAGGGTGGGCGTCGCCTTCCTGAGCAGATGCATTCCGTCTTCCCTCGTGCGGCCCCGAGGGACCGTCCGTTTCTGGTTCGATGCGGGGCTCCGAGCGCGCCGGCATCGTCTAAAATGGCACGTCCCGTATCTAAATTGGCAAGTCCCGTACCGGATTTGCCAGTCCCGGTCCCGTGCGGAACCGAGACGCGCCGTGTGTCACATCCGCACCTCAGCGCGCCCGCTGCTCACGCAGATAGACACCCGGATCGGCTTCGTCGCGCTCGCGGGTCGGGTTGTTGATCGGGTCGGTGGTGTTGCGGACGATCTTCCGCGGCGGCTGGCGATAGCCCTTGGGCGGGTCGGTGAGCACGTCGCGCGACGGCTCGGCCGCCGCCGGCTCCGTCTTCTCGTTGCCGATCCCCCGGATCAGGTCGAGCGGGTTGACCCAAGAATCCTCGCGGCTGTTCTCGCCGGGCTTGCGCTCGATCTCGCGGGTCAGGTTGGCGTCGGCGCGCCGGCCGGACCGCATCTCGTCGATCGAGAGCGTCGCGTTGTTGTCCTCGTAGCGACCCTGCGCCTGGCTGCCCTTGGGCAGACGGCGCTCGGCGGCGGCGCGCTCGCGCTCGACCACCTCGGGTTCCTTGGGCCATTGCGCCGAGGCGGCGCCGGCGCGGGGCGCCGGAAGGGACTTCCCGTCGAGCTTGGGCGGCATCACCAGCGGCGCGCGCTCGCGATACTCGATCGGCGCCTGCGGCTTCTCGAGAAGGCCGATGCCGCTCAAGGTGTTGCGCAGCAATTCGCCCGTTTCCTGGGCCTGGACCGTCGACGGCAGGGCGATCGCCGCCGCCGCCATGAGAATGAGCTCCCGATACCCGATCATGATGCCCCGCAGCTTGCCCACCGATGCCCGATCCCCGTTCCGGGGTTCTCGAAGCGGCCGCACGGATGACGGCCTGATCCGGCGCTTCGGGTCTGGGACCGGTTTCCGGCGATCGTATGGCGCCTTGACCGCTCCCGGCCAGCCGCCGGCGACAGGTGGCTGTGGATGTGGTCTCCCGGTCACGCCGGCGGCGGCTCGCCCGGCAGGCCGGGGCGCCGCTCCGGCAGCACGCTGTCGAGGATCAGCCCTACGACGCCCGCCACGATCGCCGCGTCGGCGATGTTGAACACGTACCAGGACCAGGCCCCGGCATGCAGGTGGACGAAGTCGAACACCGCGCCGTAGGCCGCCCGGTCGATCGCGTTGCCGAGCGCGCCCCCGGCGATCAGCCCGAGCGCGGTCGCGAGCAGGCGCAAACCGGTGCGGGTCATCCACACGCTGAGGCCGAGGGCCGCCGCGAGCGACAGCGCCACCAGCAGCCAGCGGCCGATGCCGCCCTCTTGCTGGAACAGGCCGTAGGACACGCCCCTGTTCCAGACCACGACGAACTCGGCGTAGGGGCCGAAGCGCCAGGGCTGGGTCAGCACCAGGTCGGTACCGAAATAGAGCCCCAGCTTCGAGGCCTGATCGAGGATCAGCGTCGTGAGCAGGGCGAGGAGTCCGAGGCGCACGGGCGTCATCGGGTAGCCCCATCTTCCGTCGCGACGGCGACGGAACGCGGACGGGTCGCGAACGGGGTTTCCCACCCCTCCCCGTCATCCCGGGGCGCTGTTGCGCAGATCCGGGAAGACCGGATCGGATCCGCGGCGGTGCGCGCCGCGCCGGCCACGCGCTCCCCTGTCCCGACCCGCTTCGCGGGCCACCCTCCCCCGCGGAGGGGGGAGTGAGACGGTTCCGATCCGCTCACGCCGCGCTCGCGGCCGCGTGCGCCGCGTCCCACTCCCGCAGGGCGCGGGCGTCGCGGGGCGTGACGTCGGGATAGTCCGGATCGCTGCCGACCTCCGGCGTGACGCGCCAGGAGCGAGCGCATTTCCGGCCCTCGGCGCGCGCCGGCACCACGGCGACGCCCTTGACCTCGTCGATGCGGAACGCGTCGGCCGGTCCCTCCCCGGCCTCGACCCGGATCGCGGAGGTGATGCAGACGTCGGCGAAGTCGACGCCGTCGAGGGCGGCCAGAAGCTCGGGATCGGCGATGGAGACCACGGGGGCCGCCTCCAGGCTCGCGCCGATGCGCTTGGCGGCCCGCTCGATCTCCAGCGCGCCGGTCACGACCCGGCGGACGCGGCGGATCTTCTGCCAGCGCGCGGCCAGCCCGTCGTCGCGCCAGGCCTCGGGCGTCTCCGGCAGGGTCTGCAGGTGGACCGACCCGGTCTCCGACGGGAACCGGTCGAGCCAGGCCTCCTCGGCGGTGAAGGCGAGGACCGGGCTCAGCCAGATCACGACGCGGCGGAAGGCCTCGTCGATCACCTGAAGCGCGGCCCGGCGGGCGACCGACGAGGCCGGGTCGCAGTACAGGGCGTCCTTGCGCACGTCGAAGTAGAACGACGACAGGTCGCCGGTCAGGAAGTTGTTCAGCAGCGCGACCACCCGCTTGGTGTCGAAGGTGCGGTAGGCCTCGCGGATCTCGCCGTCGAGCTCGAGCAGCCGATGCAGCACGAAGCGCTCGAGTTCCGGCATCTCCGCCACCGGCACGTCGTCGCCCGCCACGCGGTGGGCGAGCGAGCCGAGCATCCAGCGCAGGCTGTTGCGCAGTTTCCGGTAGGTCTCGGCGAAGGTCTTGATGATTTCCGGGCCGATGCGCAGGTCGTCGGTGTAGTCCGACGCCGCGACCCACAGGCGCAGGATGTCGGCGCCGGAATCCTTGATGATGCTCTGCGGCGCGACGACGTTGCCCTTCGACTTCGACATCTTCAGCCCCTTGGCGTCGAGGACGAAGCCGTGGGTCAGCACCGTGTCGTAGGGCGCGCGGCCGCGCGTGCCGGCCGATTCGAGCAGCGAGGACTGGAACCAGCCGCGGTGCTGGTCCGACCCCTCCAGGTACATCACCGTGTCCTGCCCGCCGTCGCGCCGGCGCACGACGTTGGCGAGACCCGGGAACGCCTCCGGGTCGTCGAGGACGAAGGCGTGGGTCGAGCCGGAGTCGAACCACACGTCGAGGACGTCGGTGACCTTCTCGTACGCCGCCGGGTCGTGGTCGGGAGCGAGGAAGCGGGCACCGTCGGCATCGGTGAACCACGCGTCCGCGCCTTCCGCCGCGAAGGCGGCGACGATGCGGGAGTTCACGCCCGCGTCGCGCAGCACCTCGCCGGTGCCCTTTCTCACGAACACGGTGATCGGCACGCCCCAGGCGCGCTGGCGGGAAACCACCCAGTCCGGCCGGTTGCCGACCATGCCGTTGATCCGGTTCTTGCCCTGCGGCGGCACCCACTGGGTGTCCTCGATCGCCTGCAGGGCCACCTCGCGCAGCGTCCGGTCGCCGAGCGACTCCACCGCCTTGTCCATGGCGATGAACCATTGCGGCGTGTTGCGGAAGATCACCGGCTTCTTCGAGCGCCAGGAATGCGGGTAGCTGTGTTTGAGCCGGCCCGACGCCACCAGCGTCCCCGCTTCCTGAAGCGCGGCCATCACGGCCCTGTTGGCGTCGCCCTTCTCGCCCTTGTCGGTGAGGACGCGCTTCCCCTCGAAACCCGGCGCATCCTTGGTCAGCGCGCCGTCGGCATCGACCGTGTAGGGGATTGATCTATCAATGTTTAGAGCGCCAAGCATCCGGCTGTTAGCCATCCAGACATCAAAATCCTCGCGGCCGTGGCTTGGTGCAGTATGGACAAATCCAGTGCCGGTTTCTTCTGTGACATGGTCGCCCAATAGCATTGGTACCGGGAAATTATAATTATTCACAAATCCGCGCAAGGGATGGTAGCACATGATTTGGAATAATACTTGGCTATCGATCTCGCTTATAAGTTCATAACTGTCCACTCGTGCTGATTTAAAAACGTTCTCAGCCAGATTTTTGGCGAGCAAAAACTCCTCACCGGCCTTAACCCAGTTATCAGCGGGTGCAGAAGTTACCCTATAATGACCATAATCAATTCGAGCAGAAAACGAAATTGCCCGATTTGCAGGTATAGTCCAGGGGGTTGTCGTCCATATTACAACTTTTGCATTTAAAAGTGCTCGATTTCTTAATTCTTCCGCGATTATAAATTGCCCGATATCACTTGGAATAGTATCGCCATCCGAATCAAACGCTTCCCAATCACCCAATCCATTTTTTCTGATATTGGTTGTTCCCACGTTCGCAATAGGAAAAGCTACGAAGATCGTGTCGCTGACGTGGTCCTCGTACTCGACCTCGGCCTCGGCGAGCGCGGTCTTCTCGACCACCGACCACA
This sequence comes from Methylobacterium sp. WL6, assembly GCF_008040095.1. Lineage (NCBI taxonomy): Bacteria > Pseudomonadati > Pseudomonadota > Alphaproteobacteria > Hyphomicrobiales > Methylobacteriaceae > Methylobacterium > Methylobacterium sp. WL6. The sequence continues at coordinate 27,307 of NZ_VRVH01000008.1, forward strand.
TCACCGGCTTCGAGCCGCGGTAGAGCTGCCCGCTCATCGAGAACTTGATCAGCTCGGCGGCGATCGCCGCTTCCGCCGGATAGGCCATGGTGGCGTAGGGATGGTCCCAGTCGCCGGTGACGCCGAGGCGCTTGAACTCCGCGCGCTGCACGTCGAGCCAGTGGCCGGCGAAGGTCCGGCATTCCTGGCGGAACTCGATGACCGGCACGTCGTCCTTGTTGCGGCCCTTGGCGCGGTACTGCTCCTCGATCTTCCACTCGATCGGCAGGCCGTGGCAGTCCCAGCCCGGCACGTAGTTCGCGTCGAAGCCGAGGCCGCCCATGGAGCGGACGATCACGTCCTTGAGGATCTTGTTCAGCGCCGTGCCGATGTGGATGTTGCCGTTGGCGTAGGGCGGCCCGTCGTGCAGCACGAATTTCGGCCGTCCGGCGGCCTGCGCGCGAAGCTGGCCGTAGAGGTCGGTCGTGCTCCAGCGCTCCAGCAGCCGCGGCTCGCGGGTCGGCAGGCCCGCCCGCATCGGAAATTCGGTCTGCGGCAGGTAGAGGGTCTTCGAATAGTCGCGGCCGGCCGGGGCTTCGGCTTGGGTCTCGTCGGTCATGGGGTCGGGCGTCCTGGATACGGGCGGCGCGCGTGCGGGCTCTGCGGAGGCCCGCGCCTGTCACGGCGCTAGGGGCGAAGGAAGCGGTGGCTCCCGTGACGATCCCGGCCTCCGCGCAGCCGCGCGGGCGCGGCGCTCACGCGGCGGCCGGGCCCATAATTCGAAGACGGAGACAGGCGTCGGCGCTGCGCATGGGCGGCGTTCTAGCAGCGGGCGCGAGCGGAGGCCAGCGGATGCGCGCGTGCCGCGAAGCGATGCCGATTCACCACATCGCCACGCCGCATCCCGAGCCGCTGCCACCAAATCGCGGCGCGTTCGTTGCCATCCCACGCGATCCGCCGCGCCGGCCTGCCCGGCGCGGGTCCGAGACGCGACGGACCATCAAGACAGGGTGCACGCCATGAGACATCTCCTGATCGCCGCGACGCTCGCCGTTTCCGCCTTCGCCATCGCCGGCCCCGCGCAGGCGCAGGGCCTCGTCGGCGGCGTGCAGCGCGGCTCGGCCGAGGGCAACCGCGTCGGCGGGCCGGTGGGCGGCGTGGTCGGCGGAGCGGTCGGCGGTGCTGTCGGAACGGTCAACGGCGCGCTCGGGATCGATCCCGGCCGGCGCGCCTACCGCACCGACCTGCGCTCGCGCCGCGCCGTCCGGCATCATCGCCGCCACCGCCGCTGAGACGTCGGGGTCCGGCCCGGACTGAAAGCGTCCGGCCCGGACTGAAAGCGTCCGGCCCGGATTGAAAGCCGTTTCCGCCTCGATCCGGAGCCGGATCTAGGAAAATTGCGACCTTTCGCGGTTTCGCCCGTTGACCCGTCACGGACCCGGAGCCAGCCGATCGCGCGGCCGGGACATTCTCGAAACTCGATCAAGGATCCGACACCATGAAGACATTGCTGATCGCCACGACCCTCGTGCTCTCGCCGCTGGCCCTCTCCGCCACGGCGCAGGCCCAGGGCACCGTCCGCGGCGCCGAGCGCGGCGTCGAGGACGGCAACCGCGCGGCCGGCCCGATCGGCGGCGTGGTCGGCGGCGCCGTCGGTGCGGCCACCGGCACCGTGGGCGGCGTCCTCGGCGTCGATCCGGAGGCGGATCGCCGCGATCGCGAGGACCGCCGCGAGGAGCGGATGGAGCGTCGCGAGCGCATGGGCCGCTAAGCCCGACGCAGCGTCGTCTCGGAACGGGCCGGTCACCCTCGGGTGGCCGGCCCTTTTCGTTGCGCCATCGCGTCGTGGGCGAGCAGGTAGAGGCCCGAGCCGACGATGACCGCCGCGCCGAGCACGGTCCAGCGGTTCGGAACGTCGCCGAACAGCAGGTAGCCGAGCGTCAGCGACCAGAGCAGCTGCGTGTACAGGAACGGCGCGAGCACGTTGGCCGGCGCCCGCGCATGCGCCAGAATCAGCAGCCAGTGCCCCATCGTCCCGAACAGGCCGATGCCGACCAGCAGCGCCCACACCGTGAGGGAGGCCGGGCTGGTCCAGATCCACGGCAGCAGCGGCGTCATCAGCCCGAGGCCGGCCAAGCCGGAATAGATCATCGTCGTCGCGGTCGAATCATGCGCAGCGAGCTTGCGCGTCGCGAGGATGTAGAGCGCATAGCAGAGCATGTTGCCGAGGCTGAGCAGGACCGCCGGGTGAACCTGGCCGAGGCCGGGCCGCACGATCACCAGCACGCCGAGGAAGCCGACCGCAATCGCCGCCATGCGCCTGGGCGACGACCATTCGCCGAGCAGCGGGCCAGCGAGCAGCGCGACGGTGAGCGGTGCCGCGAACTGGATCGACAGGGTCTCGGCGAGCTGCAGGTGGCGGAGCGCGAAGAAGTTCAGCGCCGTCGATCCGAACAGCAACAGCGAGCGCACCACCTGCAGGCCGAGGCGGCGGCTGCGCATGACGGCCGGGGTCGTCACCGGGTTGAGGAACACCGAGATCAGCGCCACGCTCACGCCGTAGCGCATGAAGGTGGTGAGCAGCGGGTCGACGCCGGACCGAGCCAGCACCTTCGCCGATGCGTCGAGGCAGGCGAAGAACGCCAGCGTCCCGCACATCAGCGCGATGCCGACGAGGCGCCGCCTGTCGGGCCGCGTCCCGCGTTCGCCGGCGGGGCCGGCCGCCGCCTCGCGCGACGCGCAGACCGCGTCGGCTCGTATCGCCTTGCTGGAGGAAATCGCCTTGGACCTTCGGGCCGCCGAGTTCGGTGGACCTTAGCCGGTCGTCGCGTCGGCGGGCACCCGTCCGTCCGCACCCGCGCCGTGTCGCCGACGCGGGGCCGCCGGCGTCACCTGTCTTGCGCGCGCTGCCGGCGCGGGGTCGGCTCGGGGCGATTCTGCTCGCGTGAGAACGGCAGGATCGTCGCGCTCGCGACCTGAGGTCCGGTGGGCTCGGCGGCCGAGCGGTTGCCCTTGGGCTTGCGATCGAGCCACAGGCGGACCCAGACCCGGTTTCTCCGGCCCCAGCCGCGACGGGCGACCCAGGCCGGAATCGATGCCGTATGCTGCATTCGACGTCTTCTCACTCATCATGCGGACGTAGCGCCTGATGAAAGTCCTAGAGTGAGCGTGGGCCTGCCCGCGATGGCTGTGCGTCCCGAATTTTTGTCTCTGCGTCCAGGCTCTCAGAATCATCGACCCACGTGGCAAACGAGAACGGCCCGCATCCGGTGGGATACGGGCCGCGCGTCGATCGTGTTCGCGGGTTTCGTTCGCGGGTCTTGCCGGCGCCCGAGGCGTCGGGGCTAGTTCTCCTCGTCGCCCGGCTCGAAGCTCTGCGGAGCGGTGGATTCGGCGCTGGCGACCGGCGTCGGCGCGCCGATCGTCGAGGGCACGTTCACGCCGTCGCGCTTGTAGATGTCGTCGCGGAACTGCACGAGACCGTCCGGCGTCGCCCAGGCGGTGATGTAGGTCCAGTAGACCGGCACCGGCGAGGATAGCGTGGCGTCGACGCGCTTGCCGCTCTCGATCGCCTGCTCGACCTGCTCGCGACCCCAGCCGGGCGTGTCCTTCAGGAGCCAGGTGATGTACTCGCGCACGTTCTGAACGCGGACGCAGCCCGAGGAGATGAAGCGGAAGTCGTCGCCGAACACGCCCTTGGTGTTCGTGTCGTGCATGAACACGCCGTACGGGTTCGGGATGTTGATGCGCACGATGCCCATCGAGTTGAAGTCGGCGCCCGAATCCTGGCGGTAGCGGTAGCGCGTGCCCTCGTCCGAGTTCCAGTTGACCTGGCTCGGCTGGATCTCGGCCTCGCCGGAGAAGATGCGGATCTTGTTGTCGGTGAGGTAGTTCGGATCCTTCTGCATCTTGGGGATGAGGTCCTTCTTCACGATGGAAGCCGGGACCGTCCAGAAGGGGTTGAAGTTGATCTGCGTCGCCTTGGTGTTCATGATCGGCGACTGGCGGTCGATCTTGCCGACGCCGGCGGCGTGCAGCGTCACGACCTGACCGTTCTCGACCGTCTGAACCAGGGCGGCCGGGATGTTGGTTATGACGAAGCGCTGCCCGAGGTTGCCCGAGTAGGAGCGCAGGCGCACCGCGTTGATCTCGAGCTGGCGCAGGCGGATGTCGGCCGGCACGTTCATGGCCTGCTGCGTCGCCATGCTCATCGTGCCGGTCTGGCTCAGGCCGTGGCGGGCCTGGAAGCGCTTCACGCCGGCGGCGACGTAGGAATCGTACACGCCGGAATTGCCGGCCACCGGGTCGATGTCGCCAGTCACGATCAGGCGCTGACGCACGGCCCCCACCACCGCGCCGCGGGCGCCGATGCGCAGGCGGTCGGCACCGGAGACCGGCTTCCAGCCGCCGCGGGAGACGATCTCCTTGTAGCGCTCGACCATCTGCTCGGTGGCCGCCACCGTCTGCGGCGACAGGATCGGCGTCGACGAGCGCTGGACCTGCATCGCGGCGGGCGAGGCGTAGTCCTGCGCCCACTCGGCCTGGGCATAGCCGGCGCCGGCCTGCTCGCGCGCCGAAGCCGGGGCGACGAGGGCGACGGTTCCGAGGAGCGCGAGGCTCAGGGTCGCGCGGGTGGTAGCCTGAATGAGCATCGTGGTGGCTCTGGTCCATGGATGGGCGAAGTGGAGCGGGCGCTGTGCCGCCGTTTCCCTTGGGCCCAAGGTGTCCGGGTACGGTTAAGACTCCATGGCGACCGGGCTTTATTGTGGCGTGCCGGTGCGTGCCCGCACATCACGGGTGCGTGCGTCCTCCGTGCCACAGCGGAATCGGCCCAGCCGTGCCAAGGAATCGGAAGACGCGACGCGGTCGCCGGACAGGGTCGGCATGACGCCCGGGAGCCACAGGACGAGACCTCTGCGCGCGATCACCGCCGTGATCGCGCTCTACGCGTTCGTCCTGCAGGGCTTCCTCGGCGGCCTGATGCCGGCTCCGATGGCCGGAGACGTCCATGCCCTGTGCCTGTCGGGCGCTGCCGCCGCCGGCGATCCCTCGCCGGACACGCCTCACGTCCACGCCGATTGCTGCACCGCCGCCTACCATGTGGCCGACGCGTTGGCGCCTCGCGACACCGCCGCGACGATCATCTGGCCGCAAGGCCGCGTCGCCACCACCGCGTTCTGGCGGGCCGCCGCGAACGGCCCGCGCGCGCCGCCCCGCGCCATCGCCCATCCGCGAGGTCCGCCCGTCGCCTGAACCGATCGCCGCCCGATCCCTTCAGCCAGACGGTAGCTTTGCCATGTCCCGTATCACGCGTGCCGGCCTCTGCGTCGCGCTCGGCTTCGTCCTGCCCGGCCCGGGCGCCTTCGCCCACGCCACCCTCGACCGCAAGGAGGCCAGCCCCAACGCGGCCTATCGCGGCGTCGTGTAGATCAACCACGGCTGCGACGGCCGGCCCACCATAAGGGTCAGGGTCACCATCCCGGAGGGCATGGTCGGCGCCAAGCCGATGCCGAAGCCCGGCTGGCAGGTGACGACGACGCGAGGCGCCTACGCCAGGCCCTACCAGTCCTTCCACGGAATGGTGTCCGAGGGCGTCACGGCGATCACCTGGACCGGCGGCGCCCTGCCGGACGACCAGATAGACGAGTTCACCTTCTTCGCCCGGGTCTCCGACACCTTCGCGCCGGGCGCGACCGCGTACTTTCCGGTCGAGCAGGATTGCGATGGCGGCGGCTACCGCTGGAGCGAGATCCCCGGTCCCGGCCAGACCGCCCGGGACCTGAAGTCGCCGGCGCCGTCGGTGCGGATCGTCGCGGCGGCCCAGCCCGACGCGGCGCCGGCCGCGATCAAGGCCGGCGACCTCACCATCGCCACGCCCTGGCTGCGCGCGACGCCCGCCGGCGCCACCGTCGCCGGCGGCTACGTCAGCATCACCAACGCCGGCACCGTGCCCGACACCCTGACGGCGGCCGCGATCCCGCTCGCGCGGCGCGGCACGATCCACAGCATGTCGATGGACGGCGGCGTGATGCGCATGGCGCCGGTCGAAGGCGGCCTGACGATCAGGCCCGGCGAGACCGTGACGCTGGCCCCCGGCGGCCTGCACCTGATGTTCGAAGATCTGACCGCGAGCCCGAAGGCCGGCGAGACGGTCGCCGGCACGTTGACCTTCGCGCGCGCCGGCACCGTGCCGGTGACGTTCACGGTCGCGCCGATCGGCGCCCAGGCGCCCGCTGCACCGCCGGCGGGTCACGCCCACCACTGATCCGCGCCGACGCCGCGCGCATCCGCTCGGGATCCGCGTCGGCGTCGCCCTCTCCATCCAGTCCGGACGTGCCTGCCCGCGCCGACGCGCGCCCGGCGGCCGTCGGAAGGTGTCTCGCATGTCCCGTCCCGTCGAAACGGGCGCCCTGGCGCTCGCCGTCCTGCTGTCCGCCGCCCTGCCCTCCCGGGGGCAGGAGCCGTCGGATGCCGTCGTGCTGCCCGAGCTTTCGGTCAGCGGTGCCGCGGCGGGTTCGGTCACCGTCCCGAGCGTCGCCGAGCAGCGCGCGGCTCTGAACGCGACGGTCGGGTCGGTGGCCTTCGTCGACGCGGCGAGCTTCCAGGACCGCTATGCCAACACCCTGCGCGACGTGCTCAAGGACACGCCCGGCGTCGCGGTCCAGGAGCGCTACGGGCAGGAACTTCGTCTGTCGGTGCGCGGGTCGGGCATCGCGCGCGGGTTCCACCTGCGCGGCATCGAGCTTCTGCAGGACGGCATCCCGTTCAACCTCGCCGACGGAAGCGGCGACTTCTACCAGATCGATCCGTTGGCGCTGCGTTCGGTCGAGGTCTACAAGGGCGGAAACGCCCTCACCTTCGGCGCGACGACGCTGGGCGGCGCGATCAACGCCGTGACGCCGACCGCCTACACCGCATTCGCGCCCAACATCGTCCGGATCGACGGCGGCAGCTTCGGCACGATCCGCGAGAACTTCCAGGCCTCGCGGATCTCGGGCCCGGTCGATGTGCTGGTGAACGGCACCATCACCAATGCCGACGGCTTCCGCGACCACGAGACCCAGCGGACGCAGAACTTCAACGCCAACCTCGGCTACCAACTGGCGCCGGGCGTCGAGACGCGGTTCTTCGCGGGCATCTACCTGACCGACCAGAAGCTGCCCGGCACGCTGAGCCTGTCCGACGCGCTGAACAATCCGACGCTGGCCAACGCCGCCGCGATCGCCGGAAACCAGTCGCGCAAGGTCGAGACCGAGCGCATCGCCAACCGCACCAGCTTCGTCCTCGACGTGGGAAAGCTCGACGTCGACACCTGGGCGATCCACAAATCGCTCTACCATCCGATCTTCCAGGCGATCGACCAGGACGGCTGGACCTACGGCATCAGCCCGCACTGGGCCGGCACGTTCGACCTCGGCGGCTTCCGCAACGACACGATCCTGGGCCTGCGTGCCTTCGCCGGGCAGAACTCGGCGCTGCAATTCGTCAACGTCCAGGGCCAGCGCGGCGCGCAGACCCTCAACGCCCTGCAGAGCGCCTCGAACCTCGAGGCCTATGGCGAGAACCGGTTCTGGTTCCTGGCGGACGTGGCCCTGATGACCGGCGCCAAGGCGTTCTCGTCCAACCGCACCTACAGCAACAAGGGCGGCCTCGCGGCGAGCCCGAACGTGCAGTTCGCCGACGAGACCTACGAGGGGGTGAACCCGAAGCTCGGCCTGCTGTGGCAGCCGTTGCCCGAGATCCAGGTGTTCGGCGACGTTACGCGCTCGCGCGACGTGCCGGATTTCGGCGACCTCGTGCAGACCAACATCTTGCGCACCACCTTCGTCCCCCTCCAGGCCCAGCGCGCCTGGACCTACGAGGCCGGCTCTCGCGGACGGATCGACCGCCTGACCTGGGACGTGACCCTGTACCGTGCCGACATCCGGGACGAGCTGATCAACTTCAACACCGCGCTCGGCGCGGCGATCAACCTGCCGGCGGCGACCTTCAACGCGCCGCGCACCCGGCACCAGGGCGTCGAGGCCGCCTTCGGCCTCGACCTCGCCCGCGACCTGTCGGGCGTCGGCGACCGGCTGAGCCTGTCCCAGATCTGGACGCACAACGACTTCCGCTTCGTCGGCGATCCCGTCTACGGCAACAACCGCATCGCCGGCCTGCCCCAGGACGTGCTGCGCACGGTGGTGAGCTACGTCCACCCGAGCGGCTTCCACATCGCCCCGTCGGTCGACTGGGTGCCTCAGGGCGCGTTCGCCGACCACGCCAACACCTTGAAGGTGCCGGGATACGCCCTGCTCAACGTGCAGGCCGGGATCGACTTCGCGAACGGCGTCTCGCTGTTCGTCGACGCCCGCAACCTGCTCGATGCCCGCTACGTCTCCGACATCACCGTGGTCGCGAACGCCGGTGCCGTGGCCGGCGGCCCGGTGGCGTTCTATCCGGGGGCCGGGCGGTCGGTGTTCGGCGGCGTGCGCGCGGCGTTCTGACGAGCCGGCATAATGCGGCACGTCGACTTACAGCCTCAATGTTGTCCCATGTCGTATCCGCCATTCGTCATCGCGCATCGATGGCGCGGTACTGCCTCGCCGCCCGATCTCGACATTCCGGTGGAACGTGCGCGGACGCGATTAAGGTTACCTTTCGGTTGTCGCGGCGGGACCTCCGTTCGGCGCTAGGATTGCGGCAAGGGTCGCGGACAGGCCGGGAGCGTTCCAAGACGGAACGACGACGGGCCCCGGCAGCGACGCAGGAGGCAGGATGAACGGGTACGACGTCACGTTCCGGGACGAACGGGATTGGGTCGATTTCGGACGGACCTACGTCACGTCCGACGCCTTCCGGACGCTCTTCCACGACGGCATGGCGCTGGTGGAGGAGACCGCGGCGTATCTCGACGGCGAGGGCCGCGACGAGTCGCGCCTGATCTCGCGGGACGCAACCCTGTCCTACGCCTCGGAGAGCATGCGGCTCACCACCCTGCTGATGCAGATCGCGTCCTGGCTGCTGGTGCAGCGCGCTGTGTCCGAGGGCGAGCTCACCGCGAGCCAGGCCTTGCAGGAGAAGAACCGGGTGCGGCTCGCCGCGACCGAGGCGCCGAAGGCCGAGAGCTTCACGCTCCTGCCGGTCCGGCTGCAGAACCTGATCCTGCGCGCCCGCCGGCTGCACGCTCGCATCCTGCACCTCGACGGCCTGATCTCCGACGACCGCCCGACGCCGGCCGCCGTCGAGAGCCCGGTCGCCGTCCAGCAGAACCGCCTGCGCTCGGCCTTTCCCGGTCTGCAGGCCTGAGCGGAACACCCAGAACGCAAGAAGGGCGGCACCGCGGTGCCGCCCTTCTTGCGTTGATCCGGCCCCGGCAGCACGCCGAGGCCGGGATCGAAACCCTTACTTGCGGCCGACGAGGTTGCCGAAGCGCGAGGTGAAGCGCGAGACGCGGCCGCCGCGATCGAGCATCTTCTGCTCGCCGCCGGTCCAGGCCGGGTGCGTCAGCGGATCGATGTCAAGGTTCAGGGTGTCGCCTTCGCTGCCGTAGGTCGAGCGCGTCCGGTACTCGGTGCCGTCGGTCATCACGACCTTGATGAAGTGGTATTCGGGGTGCTCGGTCCCCTTGGCCTTGTCGGCCGCGCTCTTTGCCATGACGTCTCGTCCTCGACGGTGCACGAACTCCGGGAGCGCGGAGGGCGCGGCCCGTAAGATCCGTGGGTTGAAACTCTGTGATCGGACCGTTGCCACGAACCTCACGTTCGTGCGAACCGCTCATGCGAAGCCGACGGCCCGTCTTGGCGGCCCGCGGCCATTGCACACGCGCAATCGGAAGAAGGCGCGCGTATACCGCAGGCTCCGGCCGCTCACAAGCATGCTTGTCGCGCGGACGAGGGATGAAACACCAGAGGCGTGATGGCCCGCAAGAAGAACCCGCCCGCCGAAGGTCGCGACAAGGCCCCGCTGAGCTCGCTGCGGCCGCTGATCCCCTTCGCGGCGGCCTATCGCGGGCGGATCGTCGCCGCCTTCCTGTCGCTGCTGGCGGCCTCGGCCGCGACGCTGACGGTGCCGATCGCCATGCGCCGGGTGATCGATCACGGCTTCTCGCCCGAGGGCGAGAGCATGATCAACGCCTACTTCCTGGCGCTGCTCGGGGTCGTCGCGGTGCTCGCCCTGTCGAGCGCCGCCCGGTACTACACGGTGGTGACGCTGGGCGAGCGCGTGGTGGCCAATCTCCGCAGCGCCGTCTTCCGGCAGCTGACGCTGCTCGATCCCGCCTTCTTCGACAAGACGCAATCGGGCGAGATCGTCTCGCGGCTGACCGCCGACGCGACCCAGGTCAAGGCGGTGTTCGGCGTCTCGATCTCGATCCTGCTGCGCAACCTGTTCCTGTTCGTCGGCGCCGTCGCGATGATGGTGATCACCAGCCCGAGGCTGTCGGTGCTGGTGCTGGTCGCGATCCCGCTGATCGTGTTCCCGCTGATCGTTTCCGGCCGCGGCGTCCGACGCCGCTCGCGCGCGGCGCAGGACCGCCTCGCCGACGCCTCCGCTTACGCGGCGGAAGCGGTCGGCGCGGTCCGCACGATGCAGGCCTTCGGCATGGGCCGGGCCACCGCCGACCGCTTCGCGCAGGCCTCCGAGAACGCCTATTCGGCCGCCGGCGAATCGATCCGCGCCCGCGCGCTGCTCACCGGCGTGGCGATCTTCCTGATCTCGGCCTCCGTCGTCGGGGTGATGTGGTACGGCGCGCAAGGGGTGCTCGCCCACACCATGAGCGCCGGGCAGCTGTCGCAGTTCGTGCTCTACGCCGTCTTCGGCGCGAGCGCGCTCGGGCAGCTCTCGGAGGTCTACGGCGAGCTCGCACAGGCCGCGGGCGCGGCCGAGCGCCTCGGCGAGATCCTGGCCGCCGTGCCCGCGATCAAGCCGCCGGCCGATTCGGTGCCGATGCCGGTGCCGGCCCGCGGCGCCGTCGCGTTCGAGGCGGTGCGCTTCGCCTACCCGACCCGCGACATGACGGCCGCCCTCGACGGCATCGCCTTCACCGCGGCGCCCGGCGAGCGCATCGCCATCGTCGGCCCCTCGGGCGCCGGCAAGAGCACGGTGCTGCAGCTGCTGCTGCGCTTCTACGATCCGCAATCGGGCCGGGTGCTCGTCGACGGGGTCGACGTCGCGCGCGTCGACCCGGAGGCCCTGCGCGCCCGCATGTCGCTGGTGCCGCAGGACCCGACGGTGTTCTCGGGCTCGGTCGCCGAGAACATCCGCTACGGCCGGCCGCAGGCGAGCGACGCGGAGGTGCAGCGCGCGGCCGAGCTGGCCCATGCCGACGGCTTCATCCGCGCCCTGCCCCAGGGCTACGCCACGCCGGTGGGCGAGCGCGGCGTCACCCTGTCCGGCGGCCAGCGCCAGCGCGTCGCCATCGCCCGCGCGATCCTGAAGGACGCGCCGATCCTGCTCCTCGATGAGGCGACCTCGGCGCTCGATGCCGAGAGCGAGCGCGCAGTGCAGTCGGCGCTCGACGGGCTGATGCGCGGGCGCACGACCCTGGTCATCGCCCATCGCCTCGCCACCATCCGCGCCGCCGACCGCATCCTCGTCCTCGACGACGGCCGCATCGTCGAGGACGGCACCCACGAGAGCCTGCTGGCACAGGGCGCGCTCTACGCGCAGCTCGCCGCCCTGCAGTTCACCGATGCCCTCGACGAGACCGCGCGGGGCAAGGAGCCGCGCCTGCGCGGGGTAAGCGTCTCCGCCGCGGAGTAGCGTCGCGGTCGCGCAATCGGAGGTTGCCGGTTCAACCCGGCCGCGCGACGCGGTAGACCCGTGGCATGAGCCGTCTCGACCTTGCCCGCTTCCCCCGTCTCGCGCTCCTCGAGCGTCCGACGCCGATCCAGCCGCTCGACCGGCTCTCGGCTGCCCTGGGCCCGGCGCTTAACGGGGTCCGCCTGTTCGTGAAGCGCGACGACCTCGCGCCGATCGGCGGGGGCGGCAACAAGCTCAGGAAACTCGAGTTCCTGCTCGGGGCGGCCCGCGCCGAGAACGCCGATACCGTGATCACGGTCGGCGCGCTGCAATCGAACCATGCGCGCCTCACCGCCGCTGCCGCCGCGCGCGAGAACTTCGCTTGCGAACTCTTCCTGAGCCGGAGCGTGCCGCGCACCGACCCGGACTATGTCGGCAACGGCAACCGCTTCCTCGACGACCTGTTCGGCGCCCGCGTCCACGAATTGCCGGCCGACGCCGACTCGCTCGCCGCCGCCGAAGCCCGCGCGAACGCGCTGCGGGCCGAGGGGCGGCGGGTCTACGTGTTCCCGTCCGGCGGTTCGAGCGCGGTGGGCAGCCTCGGCTACGCCGCCTGCGCCGAGGAGATCGCCGGGCAGGCCGAGGCGATGGGCGTGACCTTCGCCCACATCCTCACCGCCAACGGCAGCGCCGGCACCCATGCCGGCCTCGCCGCCGGGCTATTCGCGATGGGTCGCGATCCGAGGCTCGCGAAGTCCTACGCGGTGCTCGCGGCGCAAGACCATGCCGAGGCCGAGACGCTGGCCAAGGCCAACGCGACCCTGGGGCTGCTGAAGCCTGGCGCGGCGCTGTCCGCTTCCGACATCGTGATCGACGGAAATCATCGCGGCCCGGGCTACGGCATCCCGACCGATGCGATGCGCGAGGCCGTGCGCCTGATGGCCCGCAGCGAAGGCGTGCTGCTCGATCCGGTCTACAGCGGCAAGGCCTTCGCCGGCCTGCTGCACGACGTCCGCGCCGGCCGCTACCGGCCGGGCGAGGCGGTGCTGTTCCTGATGACCGGCGGGGTGCCGGGGCTGTTCGCGTATCGAAGCGCGTTCGCCGAAGCGTAAGCCCCTGGAGCATTTCCCCTGATCCCCGGGTCACGGAAAATGCTCTATCGTGTCGTGGGATCACATTGTCTTCCCGCGAGCCGGGATCCACCTCGCTCGACAATGCTCTAGCGCTCGGTCAGCTTCAGCTCGATCCGGCGGTTCTTCGCGTAGGCCTCGTCGGTGGTGCCGGCGTCGAGCGGCTGAAACTCGCCGAAGGCGCCGGCGAGCAGCCGCTGCGGCGGCAGGCCCTTGCTCGCGAGGTACTGCACGACGGCGATGGCGCGCGCCGCCGAGAGCGACCAGTTCGACGGGAACTGCGCGCTGGCGATCGGGCGCGAATCGGTATGGCCGTCGACCCGCAGCACCCAGGGCAGGTCCGCCGGGATCTGCTTGGCGAGGTCGAGGATCGCCCCCGCGATCCGGTCGAGCTCCGGGCCGGCCTCGGCCTTCAGCGAGGCGGAGCCTGCCGGGAACAGCACCTCGGACTGCAGCACGAAACGGTCGCCGACGACGCGGATGTCGGTGCGATTGCCGAGGATCTGCCGCAACCGGCCGAAGAAGTCGGAGCGGTATCGGGCAAGCTCCTGCACCTTCTGCGCAAGTGCGACGTTGAGGCGGCTGCCAAGGTCGGCGATGCGGGCCTGGCTCTCGCGGTCGCGGCTCTCGGAAGCCGCGAGCGCATCCTCGAGCGCCGCGAGCTGGCGCCGCATCGCGCCGATCTGGTCGTTGAGCATGTCGATCTGCGACTGCGCCCGGCCGGCCGCGCCGCGCTCGGCCTGGAGCTGCCTGTCGAGGTCGCTTGCCTGGCCCTTGCTCGAGGCCGTCGCCGCGGCCTCGGCGCGGGCCCGGTCGCGCTCGGCCTCGGTCGCGAGCAGGGTGTTACGGAGCGCTTGCGCCGTCTCCTCCTGCCCGCGCCGGTTCGAGCGCTCGAGCGCCAGCAGGTCGGTGAGGTCGACGATCTGGCGGTTGAGCTTGGCCAGCACCGTGTCGCGCCCGGTCAGCTCCTGCGACAGGAAGAACTGGCCGACGACGAAGATCGTCAGCAGGAACACCACCGACAGGAGCAGCGTCGCCAGCGCATCGACGTAGCCCGGCCAGACGTTGACGCCGCGGTCGCGGCGGACGAGGCGGGAGGCCATCAGACCCGCTCGCGGCCGAGCCGGTCGAGCACCTGCTTCATCTCGCGCTCGCGGCCGGCTTGGGCCTCGACCCAGTCGCGGATCATCTGCTGCTCGGCGCGCATGTGCTGGACGAGCCCCTGGATGCCCTCGGCGAGGTTGGTCATCGCCAGCGTCGCCGCCCGCCCGTTGGCGCCTTCCGACACGACGGTGGTCAGGCGGTCGACGGCTTCCTGCAGCGCCTCGACCGCGACCGGCTCCTGCCGCGCCTGAACCGGCGCGGGCGCGGCCGCCTCCTCGCCCGAGACCAACCAGTCCTCCAGCTCGTTGTGGAAGCGGGCATGGGCCTGGCTCGCCTGCAGGTCGAGGAAGCCGGTGATGAGCGAGCTCGCCAAGCCGAACAGCGACGCCGAGAACGCCAGGCCGATGCCGCCGAGCGGCACGGCCAGCCCGTTCTTCAGCTCGTCGAACATCACGCTGGCCTCGCCGCCGCCACGCATCGACTTGATCACCGAGCCGACCGCCGAGAGCGTGTCGATGAGGCCCCAGAACGTGCCGAGCAGGCCGAGCAGGATCAGGATGCCGGCGATGTAGCGCAGGGTGTCGCGGCCCTCGTCGAGGCGCGCGGCGACGGTGTCGAGGAAGGCCCGCACCCCCGGTAGCGTCGCGCCGTCGCGCCGGGCCTGGATCGCCGGCACCAGCGGGACGACGAGGCGCGGCGGGCGCTTGGCCGCCTCCCCCGAGGCGACCGCGTTGACGTAGGACGCCTCGCGGTAGAGCCGGATCACCTGCCCGAAGGCCAGCAGCACCGCGATGAGGAGCACGCCGAGGATCAGGCCGTTGAGCCCCGGATTGGCCTGGAAGGCGGGCGTGATCTGGCGAAACAGGATGAAGGCGAGGAACCCGACCAGGATCAGGAAGACCAGCATCCGGACGAGGTAGATGCCCGGCTTCGCGATCGGTCTCCTGGCCGCCGGAATCGTGCCCGCCGGACTCTTGCCGATCGGCCTGTCCGCACTCGGCTGTGCGGGAAACGCGGTGTCGGAACGGGCGGCCATCGGTCGCGACTCTTCGGAAGGTGGCGCGAGGTCGTCTCCCGAAGATGATCGGCGGCCTCGATCGAGCAGGCCGGCACTGTGGCGTCAGCCTCCGATGCGATCAAGCCGCACGGCGCGCCTTCAGATCGTTCAGTGCGGACTAATCCCAATCCCGCGGCCAGGTCTCCTCGAGATGAGGCCCGAGGCGAACCGCCGAGACCGCGACGGCGAGGCCGGCCGCATTGGTCTCGACGGCGATGCCGCACAGGGTGCCCTCCCCTTGCGCCGCTTCGAGGCGGGCGCCCGGCGTCTTCTGCAGGAAGCGCCGCAGCGGCTCCTCCTTCTGCATGCCGAGCACCGAGTCGTAATCGCCGCACATCCCGGCATCCGTCAGGTAGGCCGTGCCTCCGGGCAGGATGCGGTGGTCGCCGGTCGGGACGTGGGTGTGGGTGCCGACGACGAGGCTGGCGCGGCCGTCGAGGAACACGCCGAAGGCCTGCTTCTCGCTGGTCGCCTCGGCATGGACGTCGACGATGACCGCATCGGCGGCCTCGCCCAGCGGGCAGGCGGACAGCTCGCGCTCGACCGCGGCGAAGGGGTCGTCCAGCGCGTCGATGAACAGCCGGCCCATCACGTTGACGACGAGGACGCGGGCGCCGGCCCGGGTCTCGACGATGGTCGCGCCCCGGCCCGGCGTGCCGGGCGGGTAGTTCGCCGGCCGGACCAGCTTCGGCTGGCGGGCGATGAAGACCAGCGCCTCGCGCTGATCGAAGGAGTGGTTGCCGAGCGTCACCGCGTCGGCGCCGGCTCCGAGGATCTCGTCGCAGATCGACTCGGTGATGCCGAACCCGCCGGCCGCGTTCTCGCCGTTCACGACCACGCAATCGAGCCGCCAGCGCTCGCGCAAGGCGGGAAGCCGGTCGGTGACGGCCTTTCGGCCGGGACGCCCGACCACGTCGCCGAGAAAGAGAAGCCGCATCGTCAGAGGTCTTTGGTGAGGGGAACGAACCCGGCCTCGGTCACGAGGTGGTCGAGGGGGCGATCGTGCGGCTCGGCCGGGACCCGCTGGATCTCCTGGACCGAGAAGGCGATGCCGATGGTCAGCACCGGGCCGCTGCGCGACAGTCGGCTGATCGCCTGGTCGTAGTAGCCGCGGCCGTAGCCGATGCGCTGGCCGCGCCGGTCGAAGGCGGCGAGCGGCACGATCAGGGCGGTCGGGTCGAGGGCCGGCAGGTCGTCGCGCGGCTCGCTGAGGCCGAAGCGGCCGGCGACCAGCGTCTCGCCCGCGCGCCACTCGCGGAACACCAGGCCGTCCGGCGTGACCTTCGGCAGCGCGACGCGCTGGCTGCGGGCGAACAGGCGCTCGATCAGCGGGCGCGGGTCGGCCTCGCTGCGGATCGGCCAGAACGCGCCGACGAGGGCGGCCTCGGCGAGGCCCGCGACCGTGAGGGCATGCTCGGCGATCGCGAGCGATCCGGCGCGCCGGGTCTCCGGGTCGAGGGCGTCGCGCCGTGCGAGCGCGTCGCTTCGCAGGGCGGCCTTGTCGGAGGAGGTCGAGTGCGGAGCCACGTGAGCCGTTGGAGGATCGATCCCGGGAAACCTACAGTGTAGGTGGGCGCCGTGTTGGCCAAGTCCAGGGACGAGGCCAGGGACAGCTCCCGGGGGAGTCGATAAGGCCCCGGGGAAAGTGCTCCTGACGGACTCTGCAGCCCCGCCCGACACATGTAGCGGTGCGCCCCCGTCCGCGCCAGGGGGCGCGAGCGCCGAGCGTCGCGAAATCAGCGGCCGAGCAGGGTGCGCAGGCGGGGCGAGCGCGCCGACCCGTCAATGCATTCGAGCGTCGCCGACCGGTTGAGGGTGTGGAGGCGGGTGCCGGGCCAGGACGGGCCGGCGGTCAGCCTCGTCTCGACGGTCTGCGCGTAGCCCTCCGCGTCGAGGCGGTCGATCCGGGCGAGCGCCAGCGCTCGGCCGTAGCCCTCGGTGCAATCCTGGATCGGGCGGATCAGGGCTCCGTTGCGCGCGACGATGCGTCCGGCCGGCCGCGCCGAGGCGACGTCGACCAGCACCGGGTTGTGGGCATGCGGCGTCCAGGGCCCGCGGAAATCCGGTGCCGACCAGAGATGGAGCGCATCCGAGTACGAGCCGCTGCCGAGCGCCGCGCCGAGCGGCGCATCGCGGACGGTCGCGAACATCCACCACAGGCCGCCATGCTCGACCAGGGTCGCGTCGCTGGCGACGACGCCGGAGACCAGCGTCGCCTCCTTCACCCAGCCGCCCGGAAAGGCGGTGGCGCGGTAGAGGTCGATCGTGCCGGCGCTGCCGGTCTCGGGCACCATCCAGGCCTCGCCCGCGCGCTCGAACACGAACGGATAGGAGAGGTGATGGGCCTCCTCCAGCACCGGAACCGGCACGCCGATCGGGCCGTCGGCCGAGAACCGTACCGCCGAGACGATGCCCTTGGCCGTCGCGTGGACGAAATCCTCGACGAACAGCCAGGTCTCGCCGCGATGATCGAGGGGGAACGGGTCGGCGTAGAAGCGCCGGCCGTCGTCGGGCAGGGTGGTCCAGCCGGTGTCGGGGTGCCGGCGAAGGTCGATCACGTCCGGCCCGTCGAGCCGGCGCCAGCCGACCCGCCAGTGCGGGGCATGGTAGCACAGGTGGTAGAGCCGCTGCGCGACGGCGTGGGCGAGGATGCGCCCGGTGCGTGACAGGATCTGGGGGGCCGTGAGCTCGGCCGGTGGTGCCGCGATCCCGGGGCGTCCCGTCGCGGGGCCGCCCTCGTGGCGCCCGGCGAGCGCTGCCGCCAGCAGGGACACCGTGCGGATCAGCGCGTCGTCGAAGGAGGTCAGCATCACCCCGCGGCGTTCGGTGCCCGCGCGACCCGATGCGACGAGCCGGCTCCCGTCGGCGAGCGCCATCATCGGGGCCCGCCCGGCCAGGAGGCTCGCGAGCAGACCGGCCTCGCCCGGCCGGCCGTCGTAGGACAACCGCCAGATCGAGCCGGCCTCCGCGGCGGCGACGTCGCCGCAGAGGTCGACGATCAGATCCGGCCGCGCATGCCCGGTCGCCCGCCACGCGGACAGGTCGCGATCCTGCGCCGGCGACGAGGCGCCCGATCGCGGCAGGCGGTGGATCAGCGTCTCGAGCGAGAACAGCAGGTCGGCGTTGGCCGGCCACGCGTCCGGCCCGGGGCGCGCATCGATCTCGATCGCGTCGACGCCCGGCAGGACGGCGATCCGACGGAGCAGGTGCACGTGCCAAAGGCGCGGCCTCCGACCGTCGAGACGCAACCTGAGACGCATGCCGCCGACCGATCCCTCTCGAACGTTCCGGCGAACGCCGCGTCCCCGCCCGTCGCGTTCGGCGCCAGGAACCGGGATACCCGGTGCAATCCGTCGTTGCGATCTATCACCAATTTCGTGACTGAGAAGATAACCTTGAAGACAGAGGCCGCCGACCGATCGACATTAACCCTTACCCGAAGAAGCGAGGTCCGAACCCGGGGTGCTACGCAGTCTTGAGGGATTTTCATTCAGTTGCGCGCACCTTGCAGTATCCGGTCAGGCGTCCGTAAAACTGACCCAATTTGACACGACGGTGGCCCACGGTGGCACAGCTGAACAGAAACCTTGCCGTTTCGGCCTGGATCGAGCCGGTCGCGCCCGAGCGCGTGGTGACATCCAAGCCCGAGACCACGGCCGAGCTCGGCGACCTGTGGCGCATCCTGTTCCGGCGCTGGAAGCTGATCCTCGGCACGGCAAGCGTGCTGGGCTTGGCGGCCCTGGCCTACGCCGTCCTCACGCCGTCCCTCTACACGGCGACCGCGCAACTCCTGATCGATCCGCGCGACCGCGTCGTCGTGAACAACGACGTCAATCCCGGAGCGCTGTCGCCCGACGGCGGCGTGACGCAGGTCGAGAGCCAGGTCCGCGTGATCGAATCGGACACCGTGCTGTCGCGCGCCATCGCCGAGACCGGGCTGGACAAGGATCCCGAGTTCGGTGCGGCGTGCACTGGCATCGTCGGGCGCGCCGTGCGCTCCGTCCGCGAGATGATCGCCGGGCCGCAGCCGGACAAGGTCGTCGACGCCCGCGGGCAGTCCCTCGACCGGCTTCGGCGCAAGCTCGCGGTGAAGCGTGCCGACAAGGTCTTCGTCGTCGACGTGATCGTCACCACCACCGATCCGGACAAGTCGGCGCGGATCGTCAACGCCATCGCCAAATCCTACCTGTCGGACCAGACCGAGGCCCGGGCCGAGGGCGCCAAGCGCGCATCGGGCGAGCTGCGCGCCCGCCTCGACGACCTGCGCAACGCCGTGAACCAGGCCGACCTGCGGCTGGAGGACTACAAGGCGAAGAACGGCCTGATCGCGTCCAGCGGGCGCCTCGTCGGCGAGCAGCAGCTCACCGACAGCAACGCCCGCGTGGTCGCGGCCCGAACCCGCACGGCCGAGGCGCGCGCCCGCCTCCAGGGCGTCAAGGACGCGCGCGGCCGGCCCTTCGCCGCCGGCGCGACGCCCGAGGCGATCCAATCCTCGGTGATCGACCGCCTGCGCGGCCAGTACGCCGAGCTGGCGAGCAAGGAGGCGGACCTGCGCACCAATCTCGGCGAGCGGCACCCGTTCATCGCGGCGACGCGGGCGCAGATGCAGGACGTGAAGCAGCTGATCGACGGCGAGCTCGGCCGCATCGCCCAGGCCGCGGAGTCGGAGTATCAGCGGGCGCAGGCCAACGAGCGCACGCTCACCGCCGACCTCGAGAAGCTCCAGAAGCAATCCGCGGTCAGCGCCCAGTCGAGCATCCGCCTGCGCGAGCTGGAGCGCGACGTCGACGCGAGCCGCACCGTCTACAACAACTTTCTCGTGCGCTCGCGCGAGCTGAAGGAGCAGACCGGGATCGACAGCACGAACGCCCGCGTCATCACCTGGGCGCGCCCGCCGGCGGACGCCTCCTGGCCGCCGCGGCTGTTCCTGGTGCTTGCGGCCTCGCTCGCCGGCCTCGGCCTCGGCACCGGCTTCGCCCTGGTTCGGGAATATGCCGAGCCGACGGTGCTGTCGCAGCGCCAGCTCGAGCGCCTGTCGAACGCGCCGGTCGTCGCGACCCTGCCGCGCCTGCGCCGCCGGAGCGACGGCGCCAGCGCGTCGGCCGCGGGCTTCACCCTCGACCACCTCCACGAATCGACCGATGGCGGCCGCTCGATCAGCATCCTCGTCACCTCCGGCGAGGCGGACGACGCCGACCGCAAGGCGGTGATCGACCTGCTCGCCTCCGTCGCGGTGGCGCGCGGCGAGCGGGTGCTGATCGTCGACGCCGACATGCGGATCGACGATTCGAGCGTCGGCGGCCTCCTCGACGTGCTCCGCGGCGAGCAGAGCCTGAACGCCGTCACCCGCCTCGACCCCGCGACGGGCGCGCGTCGGATGGGCATGGGCGACGCGCAGAAGCCGGTGCGCGACGCGTTCCTGCGCACCAACGTCGAGCGCTTCCTCGCCGGGGTGAAGGGGCGCTACGAGCTGGTCATCCTCGACGGCGGCGTCTTGTCCGAGAACCTGCGGATCGGGCCGGTCGCGGCGGCCGCCGACCGCCTGCTGCTGATCGTGCGCAACGGCGCCACCCGCCAGCGCGACCTCCTCAGCCTCGTCGGCACCTCGGAGGCCCTGGGCCGGCCGGTCTCCGGCTCGCTGCTGCTCGACGCGCGCGCGGCGAGCTGAGGAACCGATCGTGACGCAGGCGTACCGCCCGACGACGCCGGCGCACGCGGCCCGGCGGCAGCCGCAGGCGTTCCCGCTGCCCTCCCTCTCGCGGTTCGAGTCCTGGGCCCTGGTCGTGCTCGCCCTGATCACCTGCGGCCTGTCGGGCGGCATGCTCTGGGCCGTGGGCATCAACTACGACGGCATCACCGGCTCGGCGGCGCAGAAGGTCCATCCCGCGACCTACCTCGCGGTGTTCCTGTTCGGCTGGACGATGCTGCGGGCCGGCAACCCGGTGATCCCGATGGCGGCGGCGGCCGAGCGGCGTCCCGCGAGCGTGCTGCTCTGCCTCGTCGGCTTCGGGCTGCTCGCCTTCATCGCCTCGCGGAACGGGACCGGGCTTGCCGGCTCGCTCGACACCTACGTGCTCACCGGCCTCGTCGTGATCCTGATGGCCGACCGGGACGCGATCACCATGCGGCACGTGGAGATCGTGGTGCACGCGGTCATGGTCGCCAACGCCGCGCTCGGCCTCGTCGAGTTCGTGAGCGGCCAGCGCTTCTTCCCGTTCCGCATGGACGGGCAGGCCTTCGACACCGACACGCGCTCGGCGGCGCTGCAGGGCCATCCGCTGGCCAACGCGACGTTGACCGCCTGCTACATCCTCGCCCTGTTCAACGGCGGCGGCCAGCTCCGTCCGATCACCCGCGCCGGCTTCATCACCCTGCAGCTGGTGGCGCTGATCACCTTCGGCGGACGCTCGGCGACGGTGGTGACGCTGTGCTTCGGCAGCGTCTTCGCGGTGGTCGCCCTCAACCGGGCGCTCCGCACCGGGCGCGTGCCGCTGCTCGGGGCGGCGATCGCCGTGTTGATGCTGACGATGGTGCCGATCGTCGTCGGCGGGCTCGCCGTCGGCGGCTTCTTCGACGCGCTGCTCGAGCGCTTCGTCTCGGACGGCGGCAGCGCCAATGCCCGCGTCGAGATGCTGGCGATCTTCGATGCGATCCCGTTCCGCGATCTCCTGGTCGGGCCCGATCCGTCGATCGTCGACACCCTGCGTCGGATGTACGGCCTCGAATGGGGCATCGAGAACCCGATCGTGCGCAGCCTCCTCTACAACGGCGTCGCGATGACGGTGCTGCTGATCGTCGCGATCGCGCTGTTCCTCTACGAGGTGGCGCGGCAGTGCCGGCACGGCGTGTTCCTGCCGATCCTCGCCTTCGTCGTGCTGATCAACACCTTCGAGAGCATCGGCGGGAAGACGACCCTCCTCGCCAAGTTCGCGCTGATGCTGCTGGTGCTGTACCCGCGCCGCCCGCTCAGCGCCTCGCCGTCCCCGGCATCGTCAGGCCCAGCGCGGCGATGATCGCGGGATCGATGCGGTGGGCGTCGTCCATCAGGCCGAGCCCGTCGAACAGGTTCCAGAACGCCCAGGCGAAGCCCGCGGCCTCCGCCGCCTCGCGGACGTCGCGGATGTAGCGGGCGCGATCGGGGGCGCGCGACGCGACGTAGCGCGCATCGCTCCTCAGGGCGCCGAACTCCCCCATCAGGATCCGTCGCGGCGCGACGCCGTAGAGGTCGGCCCAGGTTCGGATGTCGGCGAGATTGCGATCGAGGTAGCCGCGGTCCGGGTCGGCGGCGAAGTACTCCTTCATCTTCGTCTCGGTGACGGCGTAGGCCGCCGCCTTGTCCGCGTCGGAGGTCGCGGTGTCGGCGCGCATGCGGGCGCGGACCGCCGCCAGCGTCGCGTCGAGCGTACCCGCGCGCGCCGGCCACGGCACGTCGTTGAGCGCCCGATAGATCGGCTCGTCCTTCATCCAGGGCGCGCCCTGGTGCGAGAACAGATAGGGCTCGTAGAAGTGGAAGGTGAAGAGCACCGGAGCGAGGGCGGCGAAGGAGGCGGGATCGAGGGTGGTGAGGCCCGAGCCCAGGCCGCCGCAGGCGCCGGTCGCGACCAGCGTCATGGCGGGCGCCGCCTTCCGCGCCGCGCCGAGGAGCGCCGCCTGCACCCGGTTCCAGGCCACCGCCCCGCAGGCCTGCGGCGGCTCGTTGACCGGTTCCAGGGCGATGCGGCCGGGCGCCCGCCCGCCGAAGCGCCGGGCGAGCTCGACGACGACGTCGCGGTAGGCGGGAAGCAGCGGCGCCGTCGCCGTCCCGTAGAACCGATCGGGGTTGTAGTGGTGGGTCGCGGCGTTGGCCTGGACGTTCAGCACCAACGACAGCCGGCTCGCGAGGATCAGGTCGACCGCCTCCGACAGCATCGCGAACAGCCGCTCCCGCTGCGCGCCGGCGAAGGCGGCGAACGGGCCGGGATCGATCGGCAGGCGCACGAAATCGAATCCGGCCTCCGCCAGCTGCCGCAGGTCGCCGGCATTCGGCACCGGGCGGTCGGGCTGGAACGGCGGCCAGGCGTAGTCGGTGCGCGGCGCGGGGTATTCCCGGGTCAGCGAGAACCACGGCCACAGGCTGATGCCACGGCGCAGCACCACCGGCTCGGGCGTCGCGGCTGCGACCGGCCCGGCGAGCGTCATGGCGAGCGCGCCGCCGATCACCGTACGGCGGTCCGTCGCCATCGTCAGGCGACCGGATCCGCCGCGGCGCCGGCCGTCCGGCGGAGCGGCAGGCCGCCCGCACCCGGGCGCATCGCCGGCACATCGTCCGTGATCGGCTCGGACATCGGCGGGTATCCGCCGAGCCGGCGCGCCTCGCGCTCGTAGGCGGCCAGGATGTCGTTCCACGAAAAGGCGGCGGACCTCCGCCGGGCCGCTGCACGGGCGGCCGCGACGGCCGCGTCGTCGCCGAGAACGGTCTCGATCGCCCGCTCGCATCCGTCCACGTCGGAGAAGTAGAACTGGCCGTCGCCCGCAGTGCCGCGATTGAAGGCGTTGTCGTGCGCGATCACCGCATTGCCGGCCCACAGGGCCTCGACCAGCGAAGGGTTGGTGCCGCCGACCGTGTGCCCGTGTAGGTAGGCGCGGGCATGGTGGCGCAGCGCCTGGACCGTCTCGGCCTCGTAGATCGCGCCTGGGAACACCACGCCCTCCCCTGCCGCTCGCCGCAACGCCCGGTGGTAGGCGTTGCTCGGGTCGAACGTGCCGAGCACCACCAGCTTGGCAGAGCGCGGCTTCCTTGAGAACGCCTCGACGAAGGCCAGCACGTTGTTGTCGGGCTCGATCCGCGCGATCGAGACGAGGAATCGATCGGGTTCGAGCCCGAGCGTCCGGATCGGCGCTTCCTTCGGCGCGCGGATCGGGTCGCCGCCGTAGGGGATCGTCGCGATCGACCGGCGCGGACGGCGGGTCGCGAGATGGTCGGCGATCGCCGGGTGGTCGGCGATCAGCCGGTGCGAGCTCCAGGCCGCGATCCACTCGCTCACCCAGAAGAACGCCCGCACCGCCAAGGACCATTTCGGGCGCCGCCACTCGATGCCGTCCATGTTGGTCAGGATCGTGGCGCCGCGCAGCCTGAGATACGGCAGGAAGATCGCCCCGTTGTAGCCGAGCACGAGGCAGACGCCGCCGCGCGTCACCGCGTCGTGCGCGCAGAACGCGTCGAAGGCCAACGTCGCCGCCGGGCCGGTCGCGGCGACCTCCACGGTGATCAGCTCGATCCCCCGCCACATCGTGGTGGAGACGCGCCGCCCGACCCGCTCGACATCCCGCTCGCAGTAGACGCCGACGCGCCAGCCGCGCGCGGCGAGATGCAGCGCGAGCCGTTCCGCGAACGTCTCGAACCCGCCATGCGACGCAGGGATGCCGCGCGTCCCAAGAATTAGGAGCGCCGGCGCAAGATCCCGCATACGCGAACCCCTTCCGATTTCAGTCAACTTCCGGTATGCGAGAAGACTTACTAACGAAGCGTCTCCGGAATACAACCATTAGTTGTTGTATCAGTGGTTAATTCAACTTATGCGTGCTGATCCAATACTTCGGACCGGGTATTCTTTCACGGACGGGAATGTTCGGGCGCCGGGCGGGTTCCTCGCCGCGCGGGACGGACGCGCCGTCCGCCGCATCACCTGCGTGCATCAGGGCTACGAGCTCTACGGATCGGATCGCAGCTTCTGCGAGACGGTGCGGACGATCCGCGAGGCCTATCCGCAGGCCTGGATCGACGTGGTGCTGCCCAAGGCTGGCCCGATCGTCGCGATGCTGGAGGACGCCGCGTCGCGGATCGTGATCGAGCCGATCTGGGTGCTGCGCCGGCGCAACCTGCTGCGGCTGGCGACGCTCGGCATGGCAGCCCTGCCCTTCGCCGTCGCCCGCGCGCTCCGGCGCATCCGGGCCAGCGATCTCGTCTACGTGAACACCACCGTCGTGGCGGACTACCTGCTGGCCGCGCGGCTCCTGCCCGGCCGAACCGTCGTCCATGTCCATGAGATTCCGGAGGGGGCGACCCTGACGGTGCTGCGCAACCTGATCCGCTGGAGCCGGGCGAACATCATCTTCAACTCGCGGGCGACGCAGGCCGCCTTCGCGATGCCGAGGGATGCGACCGTGCGCGTGGTCTACAACGGCATCGCCGGCCCGGCCCTGCCCAACACCGCGCGCTACGACGGCAGCCGTCCGCTGCGCCTGCTGATGCTCGGCCGGATCAGCCGCATCAAGGGCCAGGAGGTCTTGGTCGAGGCGATCCGGCGGCTGCCGGAGGCGATCCGGTCGCGCATCGAGCTGAAGATCGTCGGCAGCGCCTTCGAGGACGACGCCCGCGAGGCGGCGCTGGCCGCACAGGTCGCCGAGGCCGGACTGTCGGGGCAGGTCACCTGCTCGCCGTTCGTCGCCGACCCCGCTTCGCTCTACCGCTGGGCGGACGTGGTCACGGTGCCGTCGCAGCTGCCGGAGTCGCTCGGACGCGTCGCGATCGAGGCGCTGGCCTACGGCATCCCGCCGTTGGTCTCCGGCATCGGCGGCCTCACCGAGATCGTCGAGGATCGCGCGACCGGATGGGTCGTGCCCCCCGGCAACGTCGAGGCCTTGTCGCGGGCGCTCGCCGAGATCGTCACCCGCCCGGACCTGTGGACGGGGTATCCGGCGGCGGCGCGCGCCCGCTACGAGCGCATCTTCGACGAGAAGCTCGCGGCCGAGGGAATCGCGGCGATGCTGCGCCTGACCTTCCAGGGCGAGCCCGCCCGTGTGCCCGGCACCCGCACGCCGGCGAACGCCCCGTCGAACTCCGCCGGCTGACGGGGGCGGTCCGCCCGACCGCCGGACCTGCGAAGCCCGCCGGCATCGGCCCTCTTGTGCGTGCTCTGCGCAACGCTCCGTTAGCCAAGACCGAAGCCGGTCGCCGGCATGCTCGACCCGGCCCGGAACCGGTTTCGAAACGAAGTCTTGACGATACGGTCGAGCTTACAGCCTCCGGTGATCGCTTCGTAAGTATTCTCCTGCGATCGTTTCGGCGGACGTTGTTCCATCGTTCGACCGCACGCGGTATTGCTGTTCCTCATCCACTGCACATCGCGCCTGCGGTTGCGACACTCACACGATCTCGCCGGATCGCGTTCGCGCTCCGGTTTTCCGTGCTTCGACCCGCTTTCGGCCCCATGGCCGGCACGGGCATGAGAGATGGGATATGATCAGCACCTTCATCGAGCAGATCCTCGATCGCATCTCGGCCGCCAACCTCCTCGCCGCCGGCCTCCTGCTCGCGACCGCCCTCGGTTGCGCCGTGATCGCCTATTGGCGGACCGTCGAGGAGAAGTCCTTCGCAGAGTTCTTCGAGTTTTTGCTGCCGCACGAGGTGATCACCCACCCGTCCGCGCGCGCCGACCTGCTGTTCTACATCACCCGCAAGGCGATCATGCCGTTCCTGCTGATTCCGGCGGGCGTGACCTTCGTCGTCGCGGTCGGCTACGCGACCAACAAGATCGTCGGCACGATGTTCGGCATCGATGCGCCGCTGATGGGCGGGTCGCCGGGCCCGATCACGGTGATCGTCTTCACCGTGACCATGCTGCTCGCCTACGACATCTCCTATTACCTGTATCACACCGCTCAGCACCGGTTCCCGTTCCTGTGGGAGCTGCACAAGGTCCACCATTCGGCCGAGGTGATGGTCGGCATCACCAAGGATCGCGTCCACCCGCTCGACGAGCTGATGAACCGCGCCTGGGACGGCGTCATCCCCGGCATCTGCTTCGGGTTGTGGACCTTGATCGCACTCAACCCGGTGGAAGTCACGGTGTTCGGCGTCAACGTCTACATCATGCGCAACATCCTGATGATGGACTTCGTCCGGCACACGCATTTCAAGATCTCGTTCGGCAAGCTCAACAACCTGATCCTGTGCCCGCACTGGCACCAGCTGCACCACAGCACCAACCCGCGCCACTACGACAAGAACTTCGGGCTGCTGTTCTCGTTCTGGGATCGGGTCTTCGGAACCCTGTGCGTTCCCGAGCCGAACGAGAGCTTCAAGTTCGGCCTCGTCGACCGCGACGTGCGCGACTACCAGTCGCTGAACGGCCTCTACATCCTGCCGCTTAAGAAGATGTGGCGGGTCGTCAAGCGCCGCTTGAAGCCGCGTCGCGCCGCCCCGATCCAGGCCCGGGAAGGGTCGCAGCCGTGAGCGCGGAGCGTTTCGAGATCGTCCGCACGGGCGAGCGGCTCGCCGAGGTCGGCCCGGCCTGGACCGCCCTGTGGCGTGAATCCGGTGCGCTGGTGTTCCAGAGCCAGGCCTGGATCGCCGCATGGTGGGCGACGGTGCCGGATCGGGAGCGGCGCGCCTTGCAGATCGTGCTGGCCTGGCGCGGCGACGCCCTGGTCGCGGTGCTGCCGATGGCGACCTGCCGGCGGAAGGGGCTGCGCCTGCTCGAATGGGCGGCCAAGGACCACACCGATTACGGCGACGCCCTCCTGGCCGGCGACGATCCCGGTCTCCTGCGGCGGATGTGGGGGCATCTCTCGGCCGCCGGCGGGTTCGACCTGGTCTACCTGAACCGCCTGCTTCCGGGTGCGAAGGCACGGGCGCTGCTCGATCCGAGCCAGGCGGCCGGCGTGCGCCTGCGACCGAACCATCGCAGCGAGGTCAGCTTCCGCGTCGCCGGCGATTGGCCGACGGGCGAGGCCTGGGTCGCGGCGCAATCGAAGAAGACCCGCCAGAATTATCGTCGCGGCCAGAAGTTCATCGGCGAATCCGGTCCGTTGCGCTTCCGCGTGCTGCCGCCCGACGCGCCGATGGAGCCGGTGCTGCTGCGGCTCGCCGACCTGAAGCGCAAGTGGCTCGCCGGCAACCAGCTCGAATCGAACCTCTACGACGAGGGGTCGCCGGCGCTCTCCGCCCTGGTGCGGGTGCTGGCCGAGACCGGCCTGCTGCGCGCCTTCGTGCTCGAATGCGATGGCGTCATCGTCGCGGTGTCGATCAACTTCGTCCAGGCCGGCACGATGATGGCCTTCGTCACCACCTACGATCCGGCGTTCGAGCGCGGCTCGCCCGGCATGGTGCTGATGATGGACTACATCCAGTGGTCGATCGACCAGGGGCTGCACACCGTCGACTTCCTGTGCGGGGCCGAGGCGTTCAAGAGCCGTTTCGCCACCACCAGCGTCACGCTCGACGCCTTCATGGGCCGCAGGACGCTGCCGGGCGCCGCCGCGATGATGCTCGATTCCTGGAACCTCGTGGTCCGCGAGATGCGCCGCCGCAGCGGCACGCCGCCGCCGCAGGTTGCAGCGGCGAGCGAAGCCGCCTGAACCCGGAACGCCGGCGTCCGTTCACGCGGCGGCCGCCGGTGCC
>NZ_VRVH01000090.1:0-15258 GCF_008040095.1 Methylobacterium sp. WL6
TTTGCCGACCGTGCCTATCGAGGCGAGCGTGTTGGCGCGGCCACGACCATCACGGTCGAAATTGTCGAACCCAAGGAGGGCCAGAAGGGCTTTGCGGTGCAGCCCAGGCGGTGGGTCATCGAGAGGAGCTTCGGCTGGATCGCCCGCTGCCGCAGGTTGGCTCGCGACCACGAGGCTACCCCGTCCTCTGCGCTCGCTTTCTTCGTCCTCGCCGCAGCCATGATCCTCGTCAGACGGATCGCCCGAGTTTTATGAAACAGGGTCTGAGTAGCCGGGGGTGGGACGCTCAGGTTTCGGCAAGGTGTCGTGCATGGGCTTCCCTTTCCCGAGGGTCGGCGGTGCGAAGGCTGACCAGGCTCAACGACTCATTGCCGAGAGGTGACGCGACGACGACCCGCTCGCTGTTCCGATCACCGATCAGCATGTAGCGTGCGCGGCCGGTGCGGCTGGGGCGGGTCGGACGGATCAGTGCGGTTTCGCCGTCGAACGACGTGTCGAAGTAGGCGAAGTCGTAGCCATGCTTGGCTAGGTTCGCGAGCCGCTTAGGTTCGCCCCACGTCGTCGTCATTGGAATTATGGTAGTAGCGAAAAAGGCGTGGCGCAGGCTGCATTCCCGCCACTGCGCAAATTACCGACGCCCATCCTAACGCCCAACAACGTGCGGACCGCCACGGGCGCCATCATTCGGGTGGTCGCGGCCGGCGACCTCGCGCTCGACGAGGCCCGCGCCGTTGCCGGCGTAAGCGAGCTCCACCGCCAGTTGATCGAGACACACGATGTAGCACGCCGGCAACCTGCTCACTCGGTTGGAGAACACGCGGGAGTGCCAGGGTGAAGCGTAAGCTGATGTCGGGATCCAAAATGCCCATTGCCCGACCATAGATTTGCTGGCATATTTTCCCGACAGGATTGGTCCAGTCATGGTGCGAAATCTGGGCGCCTATCCGATCATCGGAAAACGGTCGGATTGCCGACACGTCGTTCAGGTTGGTATCGACCCATAGCAGGCCCTGGGAAGGGCCGCTTCACATGCGAGTGGTCAGGTTCATCAGCCAGGCCGGCGAGACCTTGACCAGGACGGTCTCGGCGGCCTTATCGTAGCCGGAAGCGATCATCAGGCCGGTAGCGACAAGGATCAGCCCGAGCGCTGCCTTCAGCCCCTTGCCCAATCCCATCATCCGGTCGCGCCAGCGCATCAGCACCTCGCGCGACAGGGTGCCGAGCAGCAGCAGCGGCAGGGCCGCGCCGAGGCCGGACAGGAGCATGGTCAGCGCGACCACACCGAAGTCGCGACCCTGGGAGGCGAGCAGCGAGGCTGCACCGAGGGTCGGTCCGACGCAGGGGCTCCAAACTGCGCCGAGAGGTATCCCAACGCCGAACTGGCCAAGCAGGCCGGTGGTGGAGAAGCCGCCGAACCGGCTCTCGGTCCAGTTGCTCATGGACCAGCGGCGACGGCCAGCCGCGTCTGGGCGGCCGGGACCATCAAGACCAATCCGATCAGGATCAGCATGATGGCCGCGCCGGTCCGGAACATGCCGGCGTCAAGGCCGATGGCGAAGCCGACGGTCGCCACGAACAGCCCGATCACCACGAAGGACAGCGCAAGGCCGGCGGCAAGCGCGGCCGGGCCGAGCCTATGCTCCGAGGCTGCCGCGCCGAGCACCAGCGGCAGCACGCAGGGCGACAGCACCGAGAGGATGCCGGCGAGGAAGGCGAGGCCCAGGCTGGTGACCATGGCGGCTCAGATCGCCTTGTCGAGGAGCGAGGAGATCGCCTCCGGCTTGGTCTCGCCGGCCGAGCGCCCGGTCTCCTTCTCGCCCTTGTAGGTGATCAGCGTGCTCTGCATCGTCGCGCCGAACCGCTTCACCACGTCCTTGCGGCTATCGAAGTCGACGTCGAACACCTGCAGGTCCCTGAACTTCGGGTCGGCTTCGAGCTTCGACAGGATCGGTTTCTGGGCGGCGCAGGTCGTGCACCATGGGGCGGTGATGTGCACCAGGATCGGCTTGCCGGCCTTCTGGGCGGCCTCGAAGGCGGCAGGCGTGTAGGCGGTCTCGGAAGCGATGGCGCCCGTGCCGAACAGCATGGGGACAACTGCGAAGGCGGCGAGCAGGATGTGGGGCGTGGTCATGGAATCTGTTCCCGTGGTGGCTGAATGGGCGTTGGCGGCGGGGCTCAGTTCGCGACCTGCGTGATGGCCCGGTCGACGTTCACGCGGGCCGACCAGTCCTTGGTGCTGTCCTGGCCCTTGAGGGACACGAGGCGGGCACCGCTGACGTCGACGTTCTTGAAGTTGGCACCTGACACGGTCGCACCGGTCAGGTTCGCCCCCGACAAGTCCGACCCCATCAGGACCACGTCGGTGAGGTCGGCGTCGGTGAAATCCGCATATTCCAGGCGCGAGCGCCCAAGGTTCGCCCCCTTCAGGTTGGCGCCCCTGAGGTTTACCGAGACGAACACGGCCCGCATCAGGCCCATCGACTGGTTCTTGATGTCGGCGCCGCCCTTGAGATCGACCAGCGTCGCCCCGCTCATGTTGGCGCCCTTGAAGTCGCCGATCGGCATCGACCGGCTGAGGTCGGCTCCGCTGAGGTTCGCGTCGCGGGCGGTGATGCCGAACATCTTGGCGCCGACCAGCTTGGCACCGCTGAGGTCGGCCTTGATGAACCAAGCCTGCTCCAGGTTCGCCCCGGACAGGTCGGAGCCGCGCAGGTTGGCCTTGTTTAGACGGGCGGTGCGCAGGTTAGCGCCCCTGAGGTTCAGGCCCGACAGGTCGAGACCTGCGAGCGCCTTATCGGAGAGGTCGATGGCTTTGCCGTCGGCCTTGGCGATCAGCGCTTCGACGTCGGCCCGCGTCATCTCGGCCTTCGTCATCGCGGGCGAGGTCATGTCGGCCCCGAGCAGCAAATCCTGTTCAGCGGCAGCCGGGCCGGCGACGAGGACGGCCAACATGAAGCTTAGGGCGAGGCGCCGCATCAGTTTACTCCCATCGGGTGCCGTGCATGGCCGGCGCCCGTATCGTGTTCGTTGTGTCGCGATGCTATGTCGGGCCGCTGCATCCGGTCGGTGACCCAGGTCACACAAGTCCGGCGCGGCGGGAGAAAAACGCAAAGCAAGCCGTGACGATCAGCCATCGTCACGGCTAGAGGGCGACGCTAGTCATGACGGACGCACAGAAGGTCGAGCGTTGGGTCGACCGGTTTCCGCTCATTCAGGCGCTCAGTCCGGCGCACCTTCAACTCGCTCGGGGAACTGTGCAGTTCCCGATGCTTGAGGCTGGCGCTACTGCCTACGAGTTGGATGGCGAATGCGCGAACTACCTGATGTGCCTGGAGGGGCGCACGCGCATTTTTCGCATGTCGGAGAGCGGGCGCGAGGTGCTGATCTACAAGGTCGGCCCCGGTGGCACCTGTGCCCTCACAACACAATGCCTCCTCTCCGGCGGCACCTTCCCGGCCCAAAGCATTGCTGAGGAACGAACCGAACTTGCAGCCCTGCCGGTGAGCACGTTCCAGCACCTGATGGAGGACAGTTCCGCATTTCGTAGCTTCGTCATGGACGACTACACGCGACTGATGTCCGGCCTGTTCACGCTGATCGACGAGGTGGCGTTTGCCCCACTGAAGCAGCGCCTCGCCCAACGGCTCCTGGCCGAAGCCGATCCGCGGGGCGTCGTTGCCGTGACCCATCAGAAGCTGGCCGACGACATCGGCAGCGTGCGCGAGGTAGTGAGCCGCATTCTGGCACAATGGGCCGAAGCAGGCTTGATCGAACTCCGTCGCGGCGCGGTCGAGATTGTTGAAAGGACCAGCTTGGCCACTGCTGGTAGGCGATGAAGCGCGGCGCATGCAGCGTCCGCTTTAGGGCGAAGGACTAAGGTCCGGTTGCCACTCTTCTCAGACCCTTGGAAGGTCCGCTTCTCGCCCACTCAATGAAGGACGATCCACATCTGGGTCGGGTTGAATGATGCCTGTCTGCTTCTGGCTAAGAGATATAAAAAGCGGACGCTTTTCCAGAGCTTCCGAAGTAAATGACAATCGGCGAGCGATAAATTTTGCTGCGTGCGTCGAATCACGTTAACGGAGACGAGGAGGAATTAGTCCGCGCCAAGTATGAGTTAGGTGACGGCGAGGGCATGCATTGGGATGGGATCGTAGGGAAACCACTTAGTGGCCGGAGAACAACATCCAGAGGGCCATGCCGACCATCATCAGGTTCTCGGTCAATGAGACGAAGCCTAGCGGCACGCTGGCCGAGCCACCGACACAGGCGCACTTGATCTCGCGCCGGTCGACGTAGACCGCCTTGAACACCGAGACCGCGCCGATCGTGCCGATGAACAGGGCGACTGGGATTGACAGCCAGGAAAGCGCGCCTGCGATCATCAGGATGCCAGCCAGCGCCTCGCAGAACGGGTAGGCGTAGGCGTAGCGCACCCAGCGACGGGCGAGCAGGTCGTAGCCGAGGAACATCGACGAGAAGCTCTCGACGCCCTGCAGCTTGAGGATCGCGAGGACGCACATGCTGAACGCGATAAACCACTCACCCGCCCGGACCGTCAGCAGCGTGCCGAAGGCCGCGTAGCTCGCCGCCAGCGCCATCAGCGCGGTCATCGCGAATACCGCCACCACGGGCGCGTAGCTCGTTGCGTTCGGATCGGCGACCGGCTTGCCGAGGTGGCGGCGCAGGTCGTCGTACCCGCCGATGCGCTCGCCACCGACGAATGTCTGAGGCGTGGTCTTGACGCCATGCTCGGCCTTGAACCGGTCGGTCTCCTCACGCGTCGTCAGCCAATGGTCGTCGACCTGGAAGCCCTCGCGTTCGAGCAGATCCTTGGCCTTCAGCCCGTAGGGACAGACGTGCTTTTCCATCACCATCCGGTGGACGGTAGCCCTGCGGGTGGTGTCGAGCATGTGTCGGCTCCTCGTCGGCGGTATGCGGCTTCGAACGGACAACCCCTTGGAGGCCGATCCGTGCCCAGCCTGCGCCTCGGGACTCGTACGCATCTGGTTGCAGCACGCCCGATATCGAGTAGCCTCATGCGGTGGTTGGCGTCGAGCCCGCGCCGGATCGCACCCGGATGAACCGGACGTACCGTTCCTCCAGGTCGCCGAGATCGTCCGGGTCGGCGACGTCGCGGCGGGCCGCGGCGATCACCAGATCCGCATGGCGGGCGAGCTCGGCTGTCCTGTCCGTCAGCTTCTCGACCTCAGCGACGCGGGTGAGCACGTCAAGCATCCGGGCCAGGACATGCACTGAGCCAGCGGCGTTCTGGCGGATCATGTGGAACATGGCGTCGCACAGGCCGTCGTAGTCGGTCACCGGATGGACCAGCACTACGCGGCCCTCGCGCACCACGGTCCCGTTTGGCAGGTGACGCGACGCAACGCGGCACAGGGCGTCGCCGAGGTGGTCGACGACGCTGCCGGCGGTAAACGGGTCGTTGATGCCCGGCGAGAGGGCGCGGACTGCGATCTCAACGAGCTGCCGGATCGAGTATTCCAGGTCCTGGAGGGCGGCGAGACGGCGCCCGAAGGTCAGAGCGCGCGAGATCGCCCCCTCGGCATCCTCGACGCCGGCCGAGAGGAACGCGACCGGGAACGCGCTCGGGACGTAGTCGCCGGGTCGGACCCGCAGGGCGACGGTGACGCCGTGCTCATGGGCCCAGTCGGCCAAGTCCTCGGTGTCGATGGCCTGGAGGTATCCAGCGTCCGTCGCGGCGACCCCGGCTCCCGTCGGAAGATCGGACGGGCGCGTGGTGTCGGCCGCGTCGCGGGTGCGCGTCTTGACGGCCTCGCACAAATCGCGGTGGACCACGTCGACGACCGACTCGACGTTGATGCTGGTGGCAATGTGGTGGACGAACCAGACCAGGGTCCCGATGGAGACGAGGGCCAACGCGATGGCGCCGCTGATCGCCAGATGCGGGACGAACGGGGTCTCCTGCACCGTGCGGACCGTGCGCAGAACCATCAGCGCGTAGGCGAAGGTACCGAGGAAGATGCCCAGGACGATCTGGTTGCGGGCGTCGCGGGTGAAGTTGCGCAGCAGACGCGGCCCCATCTGGCCCGAGGCGAGCGTCAGGGCCGCGATGGTGATCGAGAAGGTCGTGCCCGCGACACCGATGGTCGAGGACGCCACCGCGCTGAGGAGCGCCCGCGCACCCTCGGCGCCGCCGGAATAGCCCCAGTTCTGCTCGGGCGAGGAGGCGTCGTAGCCGGCGACGTGGGCCGTCTCCAGCCAGACCGCCAGTTGCGCCAGCGCGAGGCAGCCTAGGACGACCAGGGCCGGGCGCAACCAGAACTGGTCACCCATCCACTCGATCCAGGCCTGGAGGCGCACCTTCATGCCGGATCTCCCTTGCGTTCGGAACCCTTGCGTTCGGAGCCTCCGCTTTCGTGGTCACGATCCTCGCGGAGTACCTGCCAGCGGGCGCGGGGCGGGGTTTTCCCGGCAGGCCAGCCCTCGCGCTGGCAGGTGCGGTCGCCATCCGTCGCCTCCGTCTGGTCGTGCAGAAGGATTTGGCTCGTTGGGTACGGCAGGTCGATGCCGGCGGCGGTGAGCGCGTCCTTGACGTTCGAGATGGCGTAGTCGAGCGCGTCCACCGCATCGCGCCGCCGGGGCGGATCGATCCAGAAGCGCGCCGTCATGTCGACGCCGGCAGACCCGAGGCCGGTCACCAGCGCCTCCGGCGCCGGGTCGGCGAGCACGCCTTCGGTCCCACGCAGGGCCTCGACGATGACGCGACGGGCGTCCCCGATGCCGTCGCCGTTTCCGATCGTGAGCGGAAAGGCGAGCCGGCGCTTGTCGTGCGCGGTGATCACCGTGATCTTGTCGACGAACAGCGTCGCGTTCGGGATCAGCACGCGCTGGTTGTCGTAGGTGCGCAAAACGGTCGCCCGCACCCAGACGTCCTCGACCGTGCCCTCGTGCGAGCCGGCCCGGATCTGGTCGCCGATGACGAAGGGGCGGGTCAGCAGGATGAGGATGCCCGCGAGCAGGTTCTGCAGCACGTCGCGGAAGGCAAACCCGATGGCGACGCCGCCGATGCCGAGGAGATTGAACAGGTCTGCGGCGGAGACGGATGGAAAGGCCACCGAGGCCGCGACCAGGAACGAGACCAGGATGGTCATACCGCCGGCGATGCGGCCGAGCACGGACGCCGAGCCGGGCGAGGCCTCTCGCAGTTCCGCCGCCCTGCGAACGGCGGCCCGGACGCCGCGGGCGACCAGCAATCCGATGCCGAACAGGACAAGGGCGATGACGAGCCCCGGGACGAGGGCGGCGGCCGAACGGCCAAGCCCTTCCAGACGTCCGAGCGCTTCGGAAAAGATCATGCGATGTCTGGATCCATGCGAAAGCCGCCGGTGGCGGACGTGCCAACCGGCGGCGCTCGTGGGTGGTCCGCGATGGCGAAAGGCCCCCGCGGTTCATGTTTCTACAGGGTCAGCGACGCGGGCCGCCCGTGGTCTGGCCATACTGCTTTGCGCCAGGACGGCGCGAGGGCATGTTAGCATTGCCGCCGCTGCTGCGGTGGCGCCGCATCTGCCTACGGGACATACGCACCTGCACAAGGTCGGCGTTCGCCGAGGCGGCGACGCCGGTGGTTGTCACGGGAAGGGCGGCCGATGGCAGGGTAGAGGCGCCGAGCCCGAGACCGGCCAGGAACGCCGAGGCGAGGATGGTGTGCTTCATGGTCGTCTCTCCTTCGTTGCTCACGGTCAGCTCTTCTTCTTCGAGTAGGTGAATCTCGGCGCGTTCTTCAGGGTTTCCTTGTCGGTGTCGGCATGCACCATCCACTTGCCGTCCTTGTCGCTGATGGCCAGCGTCGACGGGTCGAGCACGACGTAGCTCTCGCCCATGCCGAGGAAACCACCGACGCTGACGACGACGCCGGTCACCGTCTTGCCATTCTCGATGACGAGATCCTCGACCTCGCCGACGGTCTCGTTCTTGTTGTTGTAGACGGTCGTGCCGACGAGCTTGGACGACATCACGTCGGCCGGCTTCACGGTCACGTACTTCAGCTTCACCGTCGCGGTGTCGGCCATCTTCATCCCCATGTCGGAGGACGCGCCCATACCGGCGGCCGGGGCCGTGGCAGTCTGGGCCAGGGCCGGGAACGAGACGCAGGTCAGGGCGAGCGCGCCCAGGATGAAGTGCTTCGACATTGTGTTTCCTCGGTATGGTGCCGGTCGCTAATTCGAGTTCACGGCACCGACAACCGCTGTCGCACCCCGCTAGTTTTCTTCGAAAGGCGGTCGGCAACGTGCGCACACCCCGAATGTTCACATAAATCAATCTCGATTCTGCTGGGGTCCAGGCGAACGAACCTTGCCCATCCTGTTCTTGAAAACGAGCCGAGATGGAGTCCGATAGTCTAAACGGACGCATCGTCATCGAATTCTGTCGCCCTAACCGCCTTGCGGAACAAAGC
This sequence comes from Methylobacterium sp. WL6, assembly GCF_008040095.1. Lineage (NCBI taxonomy): Bacteria > Pseudomonadati > Pseudomonadota > Alphaproteobacteria > Hyphomicrobiales > Methylobacteriaceae > Methylobacterium > Methylobacterium sp. WL6. Next base: position 8,438 of record NZ_VRVH01000090.1, read on the forward strand.
CCGAGGATGGGGGCTTGCAGTTGGCGCTTCCAATGCGCAGGCATCCGACCAAAACTGGTTCTTTCACATGCAGATCATCAACCGCATCCGGCATGTCCGGGGCGTGACGACCTTGGTCGCAGGAGCGGCGTTCGCCGTCGCCCTCGGCTCAGTCGTGGCAGGTCCTGCGGCCGCGCAGTCGGCCGCCAGTTCCATCGACCAGCCGACGCCCGGGACGTTGCCCTCGGGTACCTCGACGACGAAGGGCGCCGGGAGTGCGCGCCACGAGGGCAACGGGCAGGTGGCGCCACCGAGCGCGATCCAGTCCTCGACCGACGTCATGCAGTCCGAGGGATCGGTCCAGGGCAAGACCCAGGGCGGCCGGACCGACCCGATCAAGCATCTGCCCAAGGACATGCGTTGACCGCCGATTGAACGGAACGTCCGCAGGCTTTCCCGATCCAAAGCCCGTATGCAGGGGCCCATCCCTCCGGGGAACACTCCCGGAGGTCACCTTCCATGTTCTTCGACACCTGGTCCGGCCTGCTTAGGGTCGTCGTCGTCGGGCCCCTAGCCTACATCGCCCTGATCCTGTTCCTAAGGATCTCGGGCAAGCGTACCCTGACCAAGCTGAACGCCTTCGACCTCGTCGTGACGGTTGCGCTCGGCTCGACACTATCGTCCATCGTGCTGACGAAGTCGGTGGCGCTCCTTGAGGGCGTACTCGCCCTCGCAACCCTCATCGGGCTGCAGTACCTGATCACCTGGTCGAGCGTCCGCTCGGCGTGGGTCAGGTCGTTGGTCAAGGCCGAGCCGACGTTGCTCGCCCGTAACGGGCGTCTCATCGAGGGCGCGATGCGCCGCCAGCGCATGACCGAAGACGACGTGCTCTCGGCCCTGCGCACGGAAGGGCTCGACGACCTCTCGCAGGCCGCTGCGGTCGTGCTGGAGACCGACGGCTCGATCAGCGTACTCAAGGCGCTGTCCGACCGGGACGACGGCTTGAACAGCGTTCCGCGCCCGGAGGCGGAGCAGCCTGCACAGAGCAAAGCGTGAAGGCTCTCACGCGCTACGGGCTCATCCTGCTTTCCGCCGTTCTGGCCGCCGCGAGCCTCGTCCCGCTGATCCCCACCGAGTGGTGGGCGGTGCGGCTGCTCGACTTCCCGCGCCTGCCCTTCGCCGTCGGCTCTTTGGTCGTCGGTCTGGCCTTGTTCCCCTTCCTCAAGGGATCTCCGCGGTCGACCCTTCCGGCTCTCGGGCTGGCGACCCTCGCACTGGCGGTCAACGCCTGGATCCTGTGGCCTTATCGGCCCACGGGTGGAATACGGGTCGACGCATGCCCGGCCGAGCGCCGTCTCTCGGTGCTGATCGCGAACGTGCAATTCGGGAATCGGAACGCCACGCCCTTGGTCGAGGCCGTCGCGCGGGAGGAGCCCGACCTGTTCCTCGCCATGGAGACCGACGCGTGGTGGGACGAGGCCCTGAACCCCGTGCTCGCGTCGATGCCCCATGCCCTGCAGCGGATCACGGGGTCGTACTACGGCATCCACTTTTTCTCGCGGCTGCCCCTGGTGAACGGCGGCATCCGGCATCTCGGAGGGCAGGATACCCCGGCGGTCGTGACCGGCGTGACCCTGCGCAGCGGCGAGGTCGTCGACTTCATCGGCCTTCATCCGAAGCCGCCGCAGCCCTGGCAATCCGCCCGCGGGCGGGATGCCCAACTCTATGCCGCGGCGTCCGTGCTGCGCGAACGGGTCGAACCCGGCGTCCTCGCCGGCGACCTCAACGCAACGCCCTGGGAGATCGCGGTGCAGCGCATGGCTCGGCTGTCGAGATTGATCGACCCGCGCCGCGGCTACGGCTACGTCGCGACCTGGAACGCGCACTCGTCCTGGCTGCGCTGGCCGCTCGACCACGTCTTCCACGAAGGCGGCTTCGCGACGGTCTCCATCGAACGCCTCGACGCCTTCGGCTCGGACCACTTCCCTTATCTCGTCTGCCTGTGCCGCCAGGATGCCCAAGGTGCGAAGGCGCCTCCGCAGCGGGACGCCGAGGACGTCGCCACGGCCAACGCGGTGCTTGCCGCGGCGGGGACGACCGAGCGATTGCAGTCCCGATGACCCCACGTGCCGAAAACGGCCCCGCAGCCCGCCTTTGCGCGGGTCGGAGATTCCCATGATCTCGATCTTCGACCTCGCCGCCCTTCTGTTGACGCTCTCGGCCCTGTTCGGCTGGCTGAACCGTCGCTTTCTGCGGATGCCGCACACCATCGGCCTGCTCGTGATGGGGCTGCTCGCCTCGCTGTCCCTCGTCGGCCTCGACCTCGCCTTCCCGGCCCAGCACCTCTACGCGGACCTCACCCAGGTGCTCGGCCAGGTCGACTTCACCGAGGTGGTGATGAACGGCATGCTGGCTTTCCTGCTGTTCGCCGGCGCCATGAGCCTCGACCTGCGCATGCTGCGCGACCGCGCCTGGGCGGTCGCGACGTTGGCGCTGGTCGGCACCCTGATCTCCACGGCCCTCGTGGGCGGCGGGTTCTGGTTGGCGGCCGACGCCATCGGCAGGCCGGTGCCGCTCGCCTGGGCCTTCGTCTTCGGCTCGTTGATCAGCCCGACCGATCCGGTGGCGGTGCTGGCGACCCTAAAGAACGTGAAGGTGCCCGAGGCATTGGAGGTCGAGATGCAGGGCGAGGCCCTGTTCAACGACGGCGTCGGCATCGTGCTGTTCACGGTACTGGTGGCCTTCGCCGCGGGCTCGGGCGGTGAGGCCACGAGTGCCGGCGGCGTGGCCAAGCTGCTTCTGCAAGAGGCCGGCGGCGGCCTCGTCCTCGGGGTCGCGACCGGCTACGTCGCCTACCGAGCCATGCGAGCTATCGACGACTTCCCGGTCGAGGTGCTGATCACCCTCGCGCTCGTCGCAGGTACCTACGCCCTCGCCCAGAAGCTCCACTTCAGCGGCCCCCTCGCGGTGGTCGCCGCCGGGCTCCTCGTCGGCGACCGAGCCCCGCGCGACGCCATGAGCGAGGAGACGCAAGGCTATGTCTCGGCGCTGTGGACGCTGATCGACGAGGTGCTGAACTCGGTCCTGTTCCTGCTGATCGGGCTGGAGGTGCTGGTGCTGCGCTTCGAGCTCGGCGGGCTGGCGCTCGCAGCCTGTGCGGTGCCCATCGTCCTCGTCGCCCGTGTGGTCGCCGTCTCGACGCCGCTGCTCATGTTCCGCTGGGGCGGCAACCTCTCGCCGCGCAACGTGCCGTTCCTGACCTGGGCGGGCGTGCGTGGCGGCATCTCGGTGGCTCTGGCGCTCTCGATCCCGGAGAGCGACGCAAAGCCGGCGATCCTGGCGGCGACCTACGCGGTGGTGCTCTTCACCATCATCGTACAGGGCTCGACGCTCGGCATGGTGGCGCGGCGCACGCTGCGGGCCGGCTGAGAGACGACGCCTACGGCACCGGCCCGCGTCGGCCGGTACACCTCCATCGGACATCGTAGCCCCACATGGTCTTCACCGTCCTCCTCGTACTCATCCCGATCTCGGCGGCGCTGAAGTACCTCGTCGGCGCCTCGCCGCTCCTGGTGTTCGCCTCCAGCGCCTTCGCCATCGCCGTCCTGGCGGAGTGGGTCCGACGCGCCACCGACCAGCTTGCCGACCGGGTGGGGCCTGCCATCGGCGGTCTGCTCACCGTCAGCTTCGGCAGCATCGCCGAGCTCGTCCTGGCGCTGTTCGTCCTGCTGCGCGGCGAGGCCGCTGTGGTGCAGGCGCAGATCGCCGGCTCGATCATGGGGACCAGCCTGTTCGGGCTCGGCCTCGCCATCATCGTCGGCGGGGCGACCCGGGAGCGGCAGAAGTTCAGCGCGGAGCGCGCCGGCTTGCTGTCGACCCTGCTGATCCTCGTCGTCATCGCCCTGCTGCTGCCGGCCGTGTTCGATCTGAGCGGACGCATGTCCGGCCAGGAAAAAACGCTGGGCATCACCGACGAAGAGGTCAGCCTCGGCGTCTCCGTCGTCCTCCTGCTGCTCTATCTCGCCAACCTCGCCTTCACGCTGGTCACCCACCGCGACGTGTTCTCGAACGACAAGGGCAGCGGCGAGGCGGATTGGAGCCTACCGTTCGCCATCGGGGTCCTGATCGCCGCGACGGTCGCCATCGCCTTCGAGTCCGAGATGCTTTCTGGGACGATCACCCAGGCCGCCGGAAGCCTGCACCTCTCGCCGATGTTCCTCGGCGTGATCGTGCTGGCCCTAGTCGGCACGGCCGGCGACCTGTTCGCGGCGGCCTGGTTCGCCCACGAGGACCGTATGGGGCTCGTGCTGAACATCTGCATCGGTTCGGCCATCCAGGTGGCTCTGGTACTGGCGCCGCTCCTGGTCATCATCTCCTGGGCGCTCGGCCACCCGATGTCGTTGGTGTTTTCGAACCCGTTGCATCTGTTCGGCATCGCGAGCACCGCCTTCATCGTCAACGCTATCGCCCGGGACGGTGAAACGACGTGGTTCGAAGGCCTCTTGCTGCTTGGGGTCTACGTTCTGTTCGGACTGGCCTTCTTCTTCGTGAGTCCGGCCTAACTGCTGCCGATTGAACGGCTGCTTCCGGGCACTGCCTCCTATGGTATCTATGGCCATGTTGGGTCGGATGCCGAACGTCCGCTTACGGACGCAAGGCCGGGGTCCGCTTGCCACCCTTCTCAGACCTCGCTGCATGCAGCCGTACGAGTCGGGAAAACGGTCGTCTTACCGTCGCTTCTAGCATCGCGTTTGATAACGTCGCGACAGTGCCAGGCAGAGGTCGGCAACGAAGCGCACAACGCAGTAGTGGCGCGCTCCGCTGTGTGCTTCAGCGCCCGCCGGATCGGAAGTCCGACGAGCGATGACCGCAGCGTGAGCCGTCGGACGCCCGATCACTGTCGTGCTGGCAGCTCTGTGCCAAGGCCGTACCACCCGTGACGAGGGTCAGGGCGAGAGCAAGAACGATCTTGTTCACCGATGACCTCCGACATAGTGGCTGCCCTTGCCATGGCTGCCGTGCCCGCCAACCCGGTGGCTGCCAGTCCGGCCGCGGGCTTAAGCATCGGCCGAGGCGAACACACCAAGCGTGATCAGGGCGACGAATGCCGTTGCGAGCGTTTACTTCGTAGGCGTTCTCCCATAGGCGAACTGTTGCCGCCGCCCTGACACCCTAAGGATGCACATTGCGCCTATCTGTAGTTTAGATATCACACTGAGGTTATATCCCGATCCGGACCTTTCAGAACGGTAGACCGCGCTTCTCCTCCATGCTGATTTCCCGATCAACAAAGGAGACGAAACGCTATGAAGACAACGATTATCCTGACCGCTCTATTGCTTTCGACAATCGGTGTTGAAGCCCGTGGGGGAGGTGGCCATGGCATGAGCGGCACCGGATCCAGCAGCAGTAGCCACTCGGTATCCGGCTACACGCGGTCTAACGGCACCTACGTTGCGCCTCATCATTCGACGAACCCGAACGGGACGCAGCTCGACAACTACGGCACCCGCGGCAACGTCAATTCCTACACGGGCGCGACCGGCACCCATGGTGCGGATCACTGACGCTCTATGCTGCGATCTGGAACATGCGCACCCGCTGCTGCCTGGCTTAGGCTGGCGGCTGTAGGATGCATTTTCGCTAGTTCGCCGTTCGGTGCGGCGAGTCGCGAATTCAGGGAACCGGACGAGCACAGTCTCGACCGTCACGGCCATTATCACAGCCGCGATGGCTCTACCGTCCACCAGCCAGCACATACCGGTGACGGGTCGAAGCCCGAGGGGGCATCCGCCCATTGCCGCGATGGCACGTGGAGCTTCAGCCACACCCATCGCGGGACATGCTCGCGACACGGAGGGGTAGCGAGTTGAGTTAGGTAAGAGGAGCTAGCGGTAGAAATGGGGCGCTTGGTACCCGCTCGTCATGTCCGCAACGTCTGGGAAGCAATCATACCAATGCGCGCTTAGAGATGGTAGGAGCGTCCGCTAAGGACGCGCGCCATGCCTAGGAACGAAGTTTTTCGACACGAGCAGCACCGTGTCGCGGTCGGAATGGTACTGGCTGTGATCATTACGGCCGTCATGCTGAGTCTCGCCGCTTTCTGGGACCCTGAGAAGACCCTCGTGGTGCCCGTTGCTGAGCGTTTGCAGACCGCCTTGCGCGCGGATGTGTTCGTCATCGGCTGGCTTGCCGCCGCAATCGCGAATGTGGCACGGCTAAGGTTCTTTTCGATCGAGGACATTGCAGGAAGCAGCGCCAGATCAGGATCTCAATCAGTGCGGGATGCCGTTGCGATCCTACAGAACACGGCGGAACAGGTCATTTTAGCCGTCCTGACGCACTTGGTCTTCGCCGCCGTCGTAGGCCACCCTACGGCGATCCTAATAACGCTTGCTGCCATGTTTTGCGTAGGGCGCACGTTATTTTGGATCGGGTACAAGCGTGGTGCTAGAGGGCGTGCGCTTGGCTTTGCCCTCACGTTCTATCCGACGGTTACGGCGCTCGGTATTTCGGCAGCCATGCTTCTGCTAGGGAGGTCCGATTAGAGATGAGGACAGCCCTAGCAGAAGGTCTCAGACCCTGTTTCATAAAACTCGGGCGATCCGTCTGACGAGGATCATGGCTGCGGCGAGGACGAAGAAAGCGAGCGCAGAGGACGGGGTAGCCTCGTGGTCGCGAGCCAACCTGCGGCAGCGGGCGATCCAGCCGAAGCTCCTCTCGATGACCCACCGCCTGGGCTGCACCGCAAAGCCCTTCTGGCCCTCCTTGGGTTCGACAATTTCGACCGTGATGGTCGTGGCCGCGCCAACACGCTCGCCTCGATAGGCACGGTCGGCAAA
>NZ_VRVH01000091.1:0-15228 GCF_008040095.1 Methylobacterium sp. WL6
TGGCGCGGACGGTCTCCGGGGGGAGGGCGCCGAGCGCCCCGTTCTCCGGGTCCTTGGCGTCGATCAGGTCGGCCCCGGCGCGGATCGCGGCCTCGGCCTCGGCGGCGTCGCGGACGCTGACGAGGAGGCGGGGGAGGGGATTTGTCGGAAACGGAGGTGCGGACTCGGACACGGGCGACCTGAACGGGGACGGCTCGGGGGCGGCGCGGGCGCCGGACGACATCACGACTTGCCGGGCAGGGGCTCGGCGAGCAGGCGGTTCTTGACGATCCAGCGCATGGCATGCGTCCAGGTGTCGTCGGTGTCGGCCCGGATCACCACCTGCCCGCCGCGCACCACCTTGCCGGTGGCGGCGTCGGCGATGACGACGTTGAGGTTGAAGATCTGGCCCGACCCCTTCTCCACATAGCCGGTCACGGCGAGATCCGCACCCAGGGCCTTGGCGATCGGGGCGGCGCAGCCGTCGCACTTGTAGAGCGGCCCCTGCTTGCTCACCTCGGCCGCCTGCGGCGCGGTGTCGACGGGCTCCAGGCCGCCCTTGTCCTTGAGCGCGCCGCGCAGCTCGTCGGTGACCAGCGCGAGCTTGCGCGCCTCGTCGGGCCGGGCCTTGCGGCCGCCGACGACGCCCGGATCGAACAGCTCGACCGGGAAGACCGCGGCCTTCGACGGCTCGGCCGCCGCCGCGCCCGGAGGGCAGGCGGCGAGCGCGAGGGGAACCGCGAGGCGGCAGGCGCGAAAGGCGCCGTCGCGAAAGATCGTGCCGCGAAGGATCATGACGGAACTCCGGTCGGAGGCATCGGCGCCGGCCGCAACGCCGGCCGCATCCCGGCATAAGGTCGCGCGGCGGGGAATTTTGGCAATGATCGGCGCGCGCTTAACGTTTGAGTCCGCGCCCGGAATGCTGTTACGTCCCGCCCCCATGCACGCCTCCCTGCACGCCATCCTGCACGATCCTGCACGTTCCCTCGGTGCTGCGGCGCTGCTCGCCCTGGCGCTGGCCGGCCCGGCGGCAGCCCAGGAGCTCGCCGCCGCGCCGGCCACGCCCGCGGAACCGGCCGCCACCCATGTCGGCCTGATCTACCGGCCGCAGCCCGCGCCGTCCTCCTACGACGCGGAGGCCGCGCCCGAGGACGAGGGCCTGGCCGGCGCGAAGATGGCCATCGCCGACAACAACACCACCGGCCGCTTCATCGGGCAGAGCTACGCCCTCGACGAGATCGCGCTCACCGAGGGGGGCCCGAGCGCGGTCGACGCGGCGAAGGCGCTGCTCGGCAAGGGCATCCGCTTCCTCGTCCTGGCGCTGCCGGCCGACGAGGTGATCGCCGTCTCGGAGGCGGCACGCGCCGACGGCAAGGGCGCCGTGGTGCTGAACGCGGCGGCCCCCGACGACCGCCTGCGCGGTGCCGATTGCCGCAGGAACGTGTTCCACGTCGCCCCGAGCCGGGCGATGCAGACCGACGCGCTGGCGCAGTACCTCACCGTGATGCGCTGGCGGAAGCTGTTCCTGATCGTCGGCCCGACCGACGCGGACAAGCTCTATGCCGACGCGATGCGCAACTCGGCCAGGAAGTTCGCTCTCAAGATCACGGCGGAGAAGCCCTGGACCTTCGGGCCGCTGGCCAAGGCGCGCGGCGACACGCCGACCCGCGCCGAGGCGATGGTCTTCACCCGCGGGCTCGACTACGACATGGCGATCGTGGCCGACGAGGAGGCCGACTGGGGCGACTACGTCCCCTATCGCACCGTCGACCCGCGGCCCGTCGGCGGCACGCAGGGGCTCGTCGCCACCACCTGGTCGCCGGTGCTGGAGACCTGGGGCGCCGCCCAGGCGCAGAACCGCTTCCGCCGCCTCTCCGGCCGGCTGATGCGTCCGCTGGACTACCAGGTCTGGGCCGCGATCCGCGTCGTCAGCAATGCCGAGACCGACCGCAAGACCGCCGACCCGGCGGTGCTGGCCGCCTACCTGAGCGACCCGGCCTTCGCCCTCTCCGCCTACAAGGGCGTGTCGCTGAGCTTCCGCCCCTGGGACCACCAGCTGCGCCAGCCGCTGATCGTGGTGCAGCCGAAGGCCCTGGTCTCGGTGGCGCCCGAGCAGGGCTTCCTGCACCAGCGCACGCCGCTCGACACCCTCGGGACCGACCTGCCCGAGACGACCTGCAAGTTCCAGTGAGCGCGCCGGGACGCACGAGGACGGCGTTCCGCCGCGTGAAGTCCGCAGCGCGGTTCCGTCGCCCTCGCCGCGGGCACGAAACGCACTACACTGTCGTCCGTCGGGATTTCGGCACCGCCAGAGTGCCAAGCTTGCCGCCAGGCCAGGGGGAGGATCGCGAATGGACCGCTGCGTGAGAGCAGGGTTGGGGCTCGCCGCGCTCGGCGCGGCGCTGCTCGGGTCGGTGCCGGCGCAGGCCTACACGGTCTACGTCTCCAACGAGAAGGGCAACTCGGTCAGCGTGATCGACACCGCGACGATGGCGGTGACGGCGACCTGGAAGGTCGGGCGCCGCCCCCGCGGCATCACCGTGAGCAAGGACGGCAAGGAAGTCTTCGTCTGCGCCAGCGACGACGACCGCATCGACGTGCTCGACACCGCCACCGGCAAGGTGGTGCGCTCGCTGCGCTCCGGCCCCGATCCCGAGCAGTTCATCCTCGATCGCAGCGGCAACCCGCTCTACGTCGCCAACGAGGACGACAGCCAGGTCACGATCATCGACATCGAGAAGAACAAGGTGCTCGCGGAGGTCCCCGTCGGCGTCGAGCCGGAGGGCATGGGCCTGTCGCCGGACGGCAAGATCCTGGTGAACACCTCCGAGACCACCAACATGGCCCACTTCATCGACACCAAGACCTTCCAGGTGATCGACAACGTGCTGGTCGACGCCCGTCCGCGCTTCGCCGAGTTCACGGCGGACGGCAAGTTCCTCTGGGTCTCGGCCGAGGTCGGCGGCACGGTCAGCGTGATCGACGTGGCGGCGCGGCGCGTGGTGAAGAAGATCACCTTCAAGATCCCGAGTGTGAACGACGAGGCGATCCAGCCGGTGGGCATCCGCATTACCCAGGACGGGACCAAGGCCTTCGTCGCCCTCGGGCCCGCCAACCGCATCGCGGTGATCGATGCCAAGACCTACGACGTGCAGAAGTACCTGCCGGTGGGCCAGCGGGTGTGGCAGCTCGCCTTCACGCCGGACCAGTCGCTGCTGTTCTCCACCAACGGCACCTCCAACGACGTCTCGGTGGTCGACGTGGCGGCCGAGAAGGTGGTCAAGAGCATCCCGGTCGGCCTGCTGCCCTGGGGCGTGGCGATCTCGCCGAACTGAGTTTTCGCAAGCACGACTGCCGCGAACGGCAGCGCGGGGGGGAACAGGATGATACGAGGTCTTCGATGGGCGGCGCTGGGGCTGGCGGCGATCCTGGCGGCCGGCCCGGCCGTCGCGCTCGATCTCACCAAGAAGCGCGAGACCCTGCCCGACCTGGTCCTCGGCAACGAGGAGGGCAACGACTTCGTCGTCGAGAACAAGGACATCGAGCTCGAATCCGGCAAGGCCTACCGGCTGCGGATCATCGCCAAGGGCCATCAGGAGTACAAGGTCTACGCGACCGAGTTCTTCCGCTACATCTGGTGGAACCAGATCGTCATCGAGCACAAGGAGATCCACGGCGGCGGCCCGCCGGATCACCTCGAGTTCGACGATCCGGGCGAGATCGCGATCGAGTTCGTGGCGATCAAGCCGGGCAAGTACACCTGGGAGGCCCGCGGCCTGGAGTCGAAGGGCGTCGCCGGCACGATCACTGTGAAATGACGCACGGTGGAATGATGCGGACGCTTCTTCTCGCCAGCCTCCTGTTGAGCACGCCGGCGCTGGCCGACGACAAGGCCGCCTGCGCGGACGGCATCGCCATGATCAGGGATGCGCTCGCGCAGAACCCGCCCGAGGCGGCGCTGCCGAAGCTGAAAAAGGCCCTGCGCGTGGCCGAGCGCGAGCAGGGCGAGGGCGAGTTCGACGAGTGCCTCGACGCGGTCGGCGACGCCAGAAGGGTCCTCGGGCGATGAGCGAGGGCGCTCGGGCGATGGGTGCGGGCGGGCGTCCGGCGGGCGAGGCCCCGGCGCTGGAGGTGGCCGACGTCAGCCACAGCTTCGGCGCGCGCCAGGCACTGTCGGACGTGTCGATCACCGTCGAGCGCGGGCGCTTCATGGCGCTGCTCGGGCCCAACGGCGCCGGCAAGACCACGCTGTTCTCCCTGATCACCCGGCTCTACAACAACCGCCACGGCCGGGTCGCGATCTTCGGCCACGCCCTCGACCGCGAGCCGTCGCGCGCGCTCGCCCGCCTCGGCGTGGTGTTCCAGGCACGGACCTTGGACACCGACCTCACCGTCGAGCAGAACCTGCTCTATCACGCGGCGCTTCACGGCATCGCGCGCAAGGCCGCCAAGGCGCGGATCGCGGTGCTGCTCGACCGGGTCGGGCTGGCGGACCGGCGCGCCGACAAGGTGCGGACGCTCTCCGGTGGCCAGTCGCGCCGCATCGAGATCGCGCGCTCGCTGGTCCACCATCCGAGCCTGCTGCTGCTCGACGAGCCCACCGTCGGCCTCGACCTCGAATCGCGGGCCGACATCGTCGCGATCGTCCGCGCGCTCGTGCGCGAGGAGGGGCTCTCGGTGCTGTGGGCGACCCACATCTTCGAGGAGATCGCGGCGGAGGACGACGCGGTGGTGCTGCACCGGGGCCGCATCGTCGCGCGCGGACGGGCCGGCACCATCGGCGGGGCCGACGAAACCCTCGAGGAGGCGTTCCGCCGGCTCGTGGCCGAGCCGGCCAAGCCGGCGAGGGAGGCTGCATGAGCACGCCCATCGGCACGCCGACGGCGGTCGACGCCCGCACCGTGGCGGCGGACGCGACGCGCCCGCCCGCCCATCTCGGCCGGCTCGACGGGGTCGGCTACCTGATCTGCCTCGGCGGCATCGTCCGGCGCGAGCTGTTGCGCTTCTTCAACCAGAAGGAGCGGTTCTTCTCGGCGCTGGTGCGGCCGCTGGTATGGCTGTTCATCTTCGCGGCGGGCTTCCGCAACACCCTCGGCGTGTCGATCGAGCCGCCGTACCAGACCTACGTGCTCTACGAGGTCTACGTGGTGCCGGGGCTGGCGGTGATGATCCAGCTGTTCAACGGCATGCAATCCTCGCTCTCGATGGTCTACGACCGCGAGGTCGGCTCGATGAAGGTGCTGCTGACGAGCCCGTATCCGCGCTGGCTGCTGCTGCTCGCCAAGCTGATCGCCGGCGTCACCGTCTCGGTGGTGCAGGCCTACGCCTTCCTGGCCATCGCCTGGTTCTGGGACCTCGACATCCCGGCCGTCGGCTACCTCGCGGCCCTGCCGGCCTTCATCGCCGCCGGGCTGATGCTCGGCTCGATCGGCCTGCTGCTGTCGTCGATGGTCAAGCAGCTCGAGAACTTCGCCAGCGTGATGAACTTCGTGATCTTCCCGATGTTCTTCGCCTCGTCGGCGCTCTACCCGCTCTGGCGCATCCGCGAATCCTCGGAGACGCTGTACTGGATCTGCCAGTGCAATCCCTTCACCCACGCCGTCCAGCTCGTGCGCTTCGCCCTCTACGGGCAGTTCGAGCCGGTCTCGTGCGCGGTCGTGCTCGGCGTGACCCTCGCCTTCTTCACCCTCGCCGTCGTCGCCTACGATCCCGGCCGCGGCATCATGGCCCGGCGCGGCGGCCCGGCCGGAGACCCGTCATGATCGCTTCCCGCTTCTGCTCCCTCGCTGCCCTCGGCGTCGCCCTGGCCGGCCTCGCCGCGCCCGCGCTGGCGCAGCCCAGGACCGACCCGGACTGGCCCTGCGTCCAGCGCAAGGTCGCGACCCTGAGCCCCGGCCAGTTCTGGACTGGGCCGGACATCGCCGCCGCCGGCGCATGGGGCGACGACAACGACGCCGCGGTGCTGGCGCAGAAGCTCGCCTCCCGCCGGACCGAGCTCACCGAGGTCGATCCGCTGATCGACGCCTACGTCGCCAAGGTGCCGGCGGCCGACAAGGCCAAGGGCCTCGCCCACGTCTATGCGGGCGTGTTCGAGGTCATCAACGGCGAGCGCGACAAGGTGATGGGCGGGATCGCGCGCTACGCGCAGGGACAGCGCCGCATGGCCGAGCGCATCCGCGACGAGGCCGACACCATCAGCCAGACCAAGGACGGCCCGAGCGCGGCCGACGCCCGCGAGGTCTCGAAGGAGCAATCCGACATCGAGACCAAGTTCGCCTGGGATCGCCGCATCTTCCAGGAGCGCAGCCAGTCGCTGACCTACGTCTGCGAGGTGCCGCAGCTCCTGGAGCAGCGTCTCGGCGAGATCGCCAAGAAGATCCAGGCCAGGCTCTGACGCCGCCCAGCGACCCGGAACCGGGTTGCCGAATCGTCCCGGGCAGCATTGCCGAACACTCCCTAAGCCTTTGATGAGACATAGAAAATCTGTTGCACGCGGACCACGGGTCATCCGTTTCCGCGCGTAACGGCCCCGTGAGCGGCGTTTTCCGCCGGATCACGGTCGTCCCGCGATTGTCCGATCTCGACGCGCCTTGCATGAGTGCTGGGCAAGCCCGCCGCAGAGGGGGCACGCTGTTCGACGGTTCGGGGTTGGGGAATGACAATGCGGGCGCTTCGCGGAAGCCTGATCGCCTCGGTGGCATTGCTGCCGGGTGCAGCCTACGCACAGAGTTCGGTGACGCTGTCGGAGATCAGCGTCGTGGCGACGACCCCGGTCGGCGGGTCGGGCTCGGGCAGCACGCTGGCCGCCCCGCCGCTCGGCGCGACCCCGGTCGTGTCGCCGAGCGCGGCGCCGCTCTCCTCCGCCGGCCTGCCGCGCCTGCGCGGCGGCGAGCAGCCGCTCTACAAGATCCCGAGCACGGTCGAGACCGTCACGGCGGCCGACCTCGACATCGATCGCGGTACCTTCAACGCGGTGGCCACGCTGGCGCGGCGCACGCCCGGCCTCAACCTTTCGGATTCGCAGGGCAACTCCAACCGCACCGACGTGAACTACCGCGGCTTCACCGCCTCGCCGGTGCAGGGCGTGCCGCAGGGCCTGGCCGTCTACCAGAACGGCGTGCGCATCAACGAGGCCTTCGGCGACACCGTCCAGTTCGACCTGATCCCGCCGACGGCGATCCAGCGCATCGACATCGTCACCGGCAACCCGGTGTTCGGCCTCAACGCCATCGGCGGCGCGGTCAACATCCAGATGAAGAACGGCTTCACCTGGCAGGGCACGGAGGTCACCGCGCTCGGCGGCTCGGACGGCCGCATCGCCGGCTCGCTCGAGTACGGCAAGGTGATCGGGCCGTGGAGCTTCTACTTCAACGGCGACGGCCTCAACGACCGCGGATGGCGCTACGAGAGCCCGTCGACGATCGGGCGCATCTACACCGACCTCGGCTACCGCACCCTCGATTCCGAGTTCCACCTGATCGGCAACTTCGCGCGAACCTTCTTCGGCGCGGCCGCCGCGACCCCGGTGGACTTCACCCATGTCGACCCGCGGGCGATCTTCACCTTCCCGCAGACCACCACGACCGAGATGGGCACCATGCAGGTGACCGGCCGCGTCGACATCTCGCCGACCTGGGATCTCGCCGGAAACGCCTATTTCCGCCGCTTCAGCAACACCTACGTCGACGGCAACGACGGCAACTTCGAGAACTGCAGCCGCCAGTCGAGCAACCGCGGCTTCCTCTGCTTCGAGGATGACGGCTTCGCCCAGGCGCCGGGACAGTCCAATCTCGCCTTCCGCAACCAGTTCACCATCCTCGGCGCCAACAACCGGCGCATCCCCTTCACCCCGAACGTGCCCTACGGCACGCTGGACGTGACCAGGACCGAGGCGACGAGCTACGGCGGCTCGCTCCAGGCGGCCAACCGCGACAAGATCTTCGGCTTCGGCAACAGCTTCGTCGTCGGCGGCAGCATCGACGTCGCCGACTTCAGCTTCAAGTCGTCGAGCACGCTGGGCGTCATCAACCCGGATCTGCGGGTGACCACCGATCCGAACAACCCGTACTACGGCACCATCCCCGGCCTCGGCACGACGCAGCTGCGGACCGCGGCCGCGCTCGGCATCGCGCCCTCGAACGTCATCGGCTCGAACCTCTACATGGGCCTCTATGCGACGGACACGTTCGACGTGACCGACGCGCTGTCGCTCACCGCCGGGGCGCGCCTGAACTTCGCCCGCCTCACGACGACCGACCAGACCGGCTTCTCGCCGGACGTGAACGGGACCTACTACTACAACAAGATCAACCCGGTGGCGGGCCTGACCTACCGCTTCACCCCGGGCCTGTCGCTCTACGGCGGCTACTCGGAATCGAACCGCGCGCCGACGCCGCTCGAGACCGCCTGCTCCAACCCGGACCGGCCCTGCCTGCTGCCGAACTCGCTCGTCGCCGACCCGCCGCTCAAGCAGGTCACCGCACAGACCTACGAGGTCGGCATCCGCGGCCAGATCCCGAACGTCTACGAGGGCGGCCTCGTGACCTACAAGGTCGGCGCCTTCCGCACCGATCTCGCCAACGACATCATCCAGCTCGCGACCCCCGGCAACGCGGCGCGCGGCTACTTCGTCAACGTGCCGGCGACCCAGCGGCAGGGCATCGAGGTCGCGGCCGACTACACCCGCGGCGACCTCTCGGTCTACGCCAACTACGCCCTGATCGACGCCACCTTCCAGTTCAACGGAACCCTGTCCTCGCCCAACAACCCCCTGGCCGACGACGGCGCCATCGCCGTGACCCGCGGCAACCAGGTGCCGCTGATCCCCAACCACCAGTTCAAGGTCGGCTTCGACTACCTCGTCCTGCCGGGCTGGCGCTTCGGCATGAACCTCCAGGCCTTCTCCTCCGCCTATTATCGCGGCGACGAGTCGAACCTGAACCCGAAGCTGCCGGCCTACCTCGTGCTCGGCCTCAACACCACCTACCAAGTCACGCCCAACCTTCAGGTTTTCGGCCTGATCACCAACCTGACCAACAACCGCTA
Organism: Methylobacterium sp. WL6; assembly: GCF_008040095.1. Taxonomy (NCBI): domain Bacteria; kingdom Pseudomonadati; phylum Pseudomonadota; class Alphaproteobacteria; order Hyphomicrobiales; family Methylobacteriaceae; genus Methylobacterium; species Methylobacterium sp. WL6. Next base: position 9,025 of record NZ_VRVH01000091.1, read on the forward strand.
CGCCAACTTCGGCACCTTCGCCGAGCGTGGGCCCGTCGCCGGCAACCTCACCATCAACGATCCGCGCACGACGACGCTGGCGCAGCCGCTCTCGATCTACGGCGGCATCCGCTACGCCTTCGGCCCCGATCCGGTCCCGATGGCGGAGCCGATCATCCGCAAGTACTGACCGCGCGGATCGATTGCCCCGCGGGCCCGGGAGGAGGGGGCGTGGACCGGGAGGTCCGCGCCCCCTTCGCATTCGGCGGGGCGCGTGCGGGCCTGCGGCCTCACGCCACCGGAACACGGTCGCGCTTCGTCGCTTGCCCCCTGCAACCGAAACGACGCGGGCCACGTGCCCGCGCGAAAAGCTTCAGGGAGTTCTCATGCGATTGGTCCACGCGGTCTCGGCCGCCCTCCTCCTCGTCTCCGCGGCGCCCGCCTTCGCGAGCTCCTGCTCCGAGGAGATCGCGACGCTGGAGCGGCGCCTCGACAGCGCCGGCGCGGAAAAGGTGACCGGCAAGGAGCCGGCGGGCGGCACGACCTCGTCGAATTCCGACAAGGCGCTGTCCGCGCCGCCCGGGGGCAAGCCCAGCGACCCGTCGACGACCTCTACCGCCGGCGGCGTGAAGGAGGCTCGCGACCTCGTCGAGAAGGCGCGCGGCGAGGACAAGGCCGGCAAGGCCGATGCCTGCCGCGACACCATCATGAAGGCCAAGGAGAAGGCCGGCGCGCTGCCGTAGCCGCTTCGCCGCGTCCGCAACGAACGGACAGGGCGGCTCTCGCGAGCCGCCCTGTCTCCGTTTTCCGGGTCCCGCCTGCCCCGGCCCGGTCAGTACGCGTTCTCGGTCCTGAAGAGGGCGAACGGCGTGGTCAGCAGGATCTGGAGATCGAACAGCACCGACCAGTTCTCGATGTAGTACAGGTCGTGCTCGACCCGGCGCTGGAGCTTCTCGCTGGTGTCGGTCTCGCCGCGCCAGCCGTTGACCTGGGCCCAGCCGGTGATGCCGGGCTTGACCTTGTGGCGGGCGAAGTAGCCGTCGACGACCTGGTCGTAGAGCGTGTTGGCGGCCTTCGCCTGCAGCGCGTGCGGACGGGGGCCGACGAGGGAGAGGTCGCCCTTGATCACGTTGAAGAGCTGCGGCAGCTCGTCGAGCGAGGTCTTGCGGATGAACCGGCCGACCGGGGTCACGCGCGCATCGCCCTTGGTCACCATCCTCGCCGCGGTGGCGTCGCAGGCGTCGACGTACATCGAGCGGAACTTGAACACGTCGATCAGCTCGTTGTTGAAGCCGTGGCGCTTCTGCCGGAAGAACACCGGGCCGCGCGAGGTCAGCTTCACCGCGAGCGCGACGCCGATCATCACCGGGGCGAGCGCGGCCAGCATCAGCAGGCCGACCGCGCGGTCGAACACCGTCTTCATCACCACGTCCCAGTCGGCGATCGGGCGGTCGAACACGTCCAGCACCGGCACCGAGCCGAGATAGGAGTAGCTGCGCGGGCGCAGGCGCAGCTTCGTCGCGTGCGCCGAGAGGCGGATGTCGATCGGCAGGACCCAGAGCTTCGAGAGCATCTGCAGGATGCGCCCCTCGGCCGAGATCGGGATCGTGAACACGATCAGGTCGAGGCGCGTGGCGCGGGCGTAGGCGACGAGGTCGCTGACGGTGCCGAGCTTCGGGTATCCGGCGACCACGTCGGTGGAGCGGTCGTCGTTGCGGTCGTCGAACACGCCGACGATGCGGATGCCGCCCTCGCTCTGCGTCTCGAGGGCGGCGATGAGTTCCTCGGCGGCCTTGCCGCCGCCGACGATCGCGGTGCGCCGGTCGAAACGGCCCTTCCGGGTCTGCGCCACGATCACGCGCGACAGGACGAACCGGCCGGTCAGCAGCAGGCCGAGGCCGCCGGCGAAGTAGGCGGCCAGCCACAGGCGGGAGTAATGGTCGGCGACCTTGGCCAGCACGAGGCCGGTCGCCACCAGGAGGAAGGCGAGCATCCAGCCGGCCGAGATCTTGATCGCGGTCTTGAAAAAGGTGCGGAACGCGCCGATCCGGTAGGTGCCGGCGGCCTGGAAGGCGGCGATCGCCAGGGCGGCCACCGCGACGACCGCGCCGGCATAGGTCAGCCCGAACGGAACCACGCCGCGCAGCAGCGTCAGGTGCAGGCCCGCGCCGAGGCAGCCGATCAGGACGAACTCCGCCGCCCGCACCAGCCCTGCGATCACCACCGGCGAGATCGCCTGGGCCGGGAGGACGGAGACCGTCTCGGCCAGCGGCGCCGCCTGCGGCGTGGGCTCGGCGAAGCGGGCCGGCTCGGCGAAGCCCGCCGCCGCGGTCTCGCCGTGTCCGGCGACCTTCAGAAGATCACGGACGTCGAAGGCACTCATCGGTCGCTTCCCAGCAGTCCAGCGGGCTAGTTCCTGCCGGGAAGTGTCTCAAACCGACCTATCGGATTACTTAAAGCTGCGGGCGGCGCCGCCGTCCTTCTGCGCACCCGCGACGGGCGGGAATCACGTTCGTGCGAGGGTCCGGGGCTCAGGCGGCCCCGACGCGGGCCGGCTCGGCGGATGCCGCGGGGCGGCGGGCCCGGAAGGCGGCGGCGTAGCCCGAGAGCACGTCGGCGCCCATCCGCTCCATCGAGAAGCGCTGGCGCACCGAGTCGCTCAAGGTCCGGAACCGGGCGACGCGGCTCTCGGGCGCCTCGTCGAGGACGCGGGCGATCGCCCGCTGCAGCGCGATCGGATCGCGGGCCGGGACGAGATCGCCCGCGGCCGAGCCGAAGATCTCGGGGATGCCGCCGACATCGGTGGCGACCAGCGGCTGGGCGGCCGCGGCGGCCTCGAGCACCACGTAGGGGAGGGACTCGGCGAAGGACGGCACCACCATGATCCGTCCGCGGGCGAGGACGGAGCGGATCGCCTGGGCCGGCTCGAAGGCGATGGCGCCGGCGAGGCCGAGGGCTTCGGCCTTGGCCTGGAGCTGCCCGGCATCCGGGCCCGAGCCGACCATCAACAGCCGGACCCGGCGGCCCTCGGCGCGCAGCAGCGCCAGGGCCTGAAGCAGGATCGGCAGCCCCTTGGCGTCGCGCAGCTCGCCCACGTAGAGCAGGTCGAACGGGTCGGCCGCCGGCGTCACGGGCGCGAACTCGGCCTCGCTCAGGCCGTTGTGGACGATGCGGCTGACGCGGCCGTGGGTGCCGACATAGGCGCGGTGGCGCCCGGCGACGTACTCACTCTCGAACAGGAACACGTCGGTCCGACGGGCGAGGAGACCCTCGGCGCCCATGTAGACCCGGTGCAGCAGGCTGCCGGGCCGGTAATTGTAGCTGCCGCCATGCGGGGTGTAGGCGCGGATCACGGGCCGACCGCGGGGAACGTGGGCGAGGCGGGCGTAGACGCCGCCCTTGGCGCCGTGCCCGTGCAGCACGTCGGCGGCTGCGGCGTCGGCGCGGGCCGCCACCGCGCGCAGGCAGGCGAGGTCGGACGGGTGCGGGTTGCGCCGCATCGGGATCCGGGTGACGCCGAGGGCGAGGCAGGGCGCGAGATCGGCCAGCGCCCGGACGGCGCGCTCGCCGCCGGTGGTCGCGTCGCACACGATCCCGACGCGGTGGCCGGCCGCGGCCTGGAGCCGTGCGAGGTCGACCACGTGGCGAAACAGGCCGCCGACGGGCGCGCGGAACACGTGCAGGATGCGGCGGGGCTCGGCATCCGAAGGGCTGACGGACGGGGTCACGGCGGACGTCTCCAGGCCGGCGCGTTCGGCCGGCCTCGCCTGCGTGCCATGCCGGCCCTGTCCAGCCGGTTAAGCGCGGGTGCCGGCCCGAATCGGCCGGGCCGCGGCGCCGCCTTTTCCCGATGCGAGGGTCAACGGTCGCCTAACGCGCCGGCTTTTATCCCCTTCGCACGAGCGGGCGCCTCAGAAGAACCGCTCCTTGATGACGATCGTGTCGCCGGGGCGCACGGGATAGGTCATCGGCACGATGCCCGAGACCAGTCCCTCGCGGCCCGCCTCGTTGGTCGGCTCGAGGCCGGGGCCGGATGTGGCGCCGCCCTTGCCCTCGCGGGTGAGCACGGCGTAGTCGCGCGCCGCCCGCGGGCCGAACCCGGCGGCGATCGCCACCGCGGTCTCGACGGTCATGCCGTTGACGAAGGGATACTGCCCCGAGGTGGTGACCTCGCCCAGGATGTAGAACGGGCGGTAGGCGTCGACCTCGACGGTGACGTGCGGCTCGCGCACGAAGCCGGCGGCGAGCTTGGCCTCGATGGTGCGCGCGGCCTGCCCCGTGGTCTGCCCGCCGATCTGGACGACGCCGATCAGCGGCATCGCGATGCGGCCGCCGCCGTCAACCGCGTAGATGTTGGACAGGTTGTCCTGCCCGAACACGATGACGCGGAGCTTGTCACCGGCCGCGAGCGGGTAGCGCGCGCCGATCGAGCCGGTGCCGGTGGCGTCGAGCTGGGCGGTCCGGTAGTCCGGCCGCAGGCAGCCGCCGAGCCCGAGGCTGGCGGCGAGGACGAGGAGGAGTACGCGTCGGTTCATCACCACAGCCGTCGTGATTGCCTGATCGGTCGTGGCGTAATCCGTTAAGGTTAAGAAATGCTGTCGCCCCGCGTCGGAGCAGTCCGCATCGGGCCGGCCTTAACTCTCAGGCAACCTTAACAGGTTCTATTGATCTCACGTGTTGATGCGCGGGCACAGTCGCGGCCCGGCATCGCCAAGAGATCGTGCCATGTCCCGAATCGCCCCGCGCGCGGCCGCCTTCAGCGAGAGGCCGGCCTTCGCCGAAAGGCCGGCCCCGGCCGACGGCATCAGCCTGGCCCAGGTTCCCGCGCTGCTGCGCCGGTCCTGGCACTGGATCGCGGTGCCGACGCTGGTCGTCGCGGGGCTGTCGACGGTGTTCGTCCAGGTGGTGTCGCCGCGCTACACCGGCGAGGCCAAGCTGCTGCTGGAGAGCCGCGAGGCCGCCTTCGCCCGCACCGCCTCCGAGCGCGCCGAGCAGGTCCCGCCGATCGACGAGCAGGCGGTGGCGAGCCAGGTCCAGGTGATGATGTCGCGCGACCTCGCCCGCGAGGCGATCCGCCGGCTGAACCTCGTCGGCAACCCGGAATTCGATCCGAGCGCCGGCACCATCGGCCCGGTCCAGCGCACCCTGATGATGCTCGGGCTCGCCAAGAACCCCCTCGACCGTCCGGCCGAGGACCGGGTGCTGGAAGCCTATTTCGAGCGGCTGCTGGTCTTCCCGGCGGGCAAGTCGCGCATCCTCTCGGTCGAGTTCCGCGCGAAGGACGCGGAGCTGGCGGCCAAGGGCGCCAACACCGTCTCCGAGCTCTACATCACGGCCCTGGAGGCGGCCAAGGTCGACACCGCGCGCTACGCCTCGACCTGGCTCGGCGGCAACATCGACAGCCTGCGCAAGCGCGTCGCCGAGGCCGAGGCGCGGGTCGAGGCCTACCGCGCCGGCAACGGCCTCGTCGGCTCCACCGGCGCCACCGGCCAGCCGCTCAACGCCCAGCAGCTCGGCGAGCTCTCGACCCAGCTGTCGCAGGCCCGCATCCTGAAGGCGGACCTCGCCGGCCGGGCGAAGGCCGTCAAGGAGATGATCAAGGACGGGCGCGCCTTCGAGATCCCGGACGTCGCCAACAACGAGGTGATCCGGCGCACCGTAGAGAACCGCATCACGATCCGCGGGCAGCTCGCCCTGGAATCGCGCACGCTGCTGCCGGCGCATCCGCGCATCAAGGAGCTGACCGCGCAGCTCCAGGATCTCGACGCCCAGATCAAGGCCTCGGCCGAGCGCGTCGGGCGCACCCTGGAGAACGACGCCAAGATCGCGGCCTCCCGCGTCGAGAGCCTGCAGGCGGCGGTCGACGGCCAGCGCGACGTGGTGGTCAAGGGCAACACCAGCGAGATCCAGCTGCGCGCCCTCGAGCGCGAGGCCAAGGTCCAGCGCGAGCAGCTCGAATCCTACCTGTCGCGCTACCGCGAGGCCGCCGCCCGCGACGGCGAGAGCGCGACGCCGGCCGACGCGCGCATCATCTCGCGGGCGGTGACGCCGGAGATCCCGTCCTTCCCCAAGAAGCTGCCGATCGTCGCCTTCGCCACCCTGCTGACGCTGATGCTCGCCGCCGGCGCGGTCATCGCCCGCCACCTCCTGTCCGATCCGACCGGCGGCGAGCATCAGCGTCAGCAGGGTGGCGAAGGCGACGATCGGCAGCTTCTTGGGGAAGGA
>NZ_VRVH01000092.1:0-15215 GCF_008040095.1 Methylobacterium sp. WL6
AGCCAGGTTCGGCGCCGCGCGATCAGCCGCGGCAGCGGACGCTCGACCCGCACGCTCGCGGACCGGGTCGCGCCGGCCCCCGGAGCGGCACCCGATCGATCCGTCACCGGCCCTGCGATCCGAGGCGCTGTGGACCGTGCATGGCCACCAGCCTGGCGCCGGCCGGCGGGCCGGTCGACCGCCGCCGCTTCAGGCCGTGCGGGGGCCGTCCGTTTCAGAGGTCGGGGGCGCCGATGCGCGCGCTGGGCCCGGGGAGCGCCGGATCGGTGCCGCGCATGCCGGCACCATGCCGATGCCGAGCGGAGCATGCTGCCGGGCTGCTGCCGATCCTTCGAGGGATTGCGAGGTCAATATCCGATTCGTATTTCTCACAGAACGGATCGTCAAAACTGTAATTCCGTTCCAGGATCCGTGACTTATGAAATCAGACCTTGATGTCGGGTCGGCGATCGATATGCTGTCGATCCTGAGAAGGCGAAGCTTCCGTTTCCCCTTTGCTTCGATTCTCACACTCAGCCCCGCCGGCTCGAGCCGCGCGGGGCTTTTCGTCGTGCCTCGCGGGCGACCGGTCCGCGGCGATCGCTCCGCATCGGCCGATGGACGCGGTTCGCGACGATCGCGGCCACCCGACATGACGATGCCGGCTCACGGGGAGCCGGCATCGTCGGTCGATCGGTCGTTGGCGATCGGTGTTCGCGATCGGTCTTGGCGATCAGTACTTGCGGACGAGCGGGGTCGGCGCGGCGACCGCGGCGGCGGCGGTGGTGTAGAGCGGCGCGATGAAGCGGACCCAGCCGCGGGTCTCGTCGGCGAACGGGCCGACGCCGCGGTCGGCGACGGTGCGGGTCACCATGAGCTGCGTCTTGAAGATGCCGAAGTCGTAGCCGATCAGGCCGCCGGCCGCGAACGTGCCCTGCTTCTGGTAGTTCGCGTAGATCGCCCGGTTCCGGTTCACCGGCAGGTCGGTGTAGCCGTAGGCCACGGCGCCGATCTCGAACTTGCCGAAGGTCTTGGTCGCGGTCAGGTCGATGTAGAGGCCGTCGGAATTCGGGATCGGGCCGAGGGCGGCGCCGACCTGGCCGCCGAAGCGCGGCGCGTCGTCCACCTGCAGGATGTGAGTGAGCGCGGCGGTCAGGTTCCAGCCTTCGCCGGTGTAGGAGATGCCGCCGGTGTTGCGGATCGAGGTGCCGGCGACCTGCGGCAGCACCGGGGTGGCACCGCCGGCGATGCAGGCGGCGCCGGGAGCGCCGTTGCAGAGCGAGCCGCGGTCGCCGACGCCGACATAGGCGCCGACGAGGTAGGCGGCGCTGATCTTGTTGCCGAGATCCCAGGCGAAGATGTTGCCGATGAATGGGTTGTAGAAGTAGCTCTGGTCCTGGTTGGCGACGCCGGCCGGGTTGTTCGTGCCCACGAACACCGACGGGACCGCGATCACAGGCATGATGGTCGCGCCGAGCACCTTGTAGCCGGTCGACCAGACCAGGATCGGCACGTTGACGCCGACGTCCGGGCTGTTGCGCGCGTCGCCGCGGCCGGTGCTGAAGGTGTTGATCGCGTAGACGCCTTGCGGCAGCGGGCCGTAGGCGAGGCCGACCTGCTCGCCGGGCTGCGTGACCGGACCGGCCTGAACGGTGGTGCTCATGCCGACGGTGAGGGCGACCGCACCTGCGGCAAGCCAGGTCTTCATCATGTTCTCGTTCCTACCCCAGGGATCTCGAATGTCGGGCACGTCGCCTCGAGACCATCGTGCGGAAGCTCGCTTGTCCGGTGCGAGTTCTGTTCGGCGATGGCTCAAGCGCCGTCTTGCGGTCCGACCTCTTCCGTCTCAACCTGGAGAATTATTCTACAGCGTCGCCCAAAAAAATAGCGGTTTCAGGCACCTTAGTGCCAAGATTGGGCCGCCGTTGCACAAAGGCTGCACTTTCCGGGGGCGGCGGCCGGAGCCTCATCAGCACCGCCCGGGCCTGAGCCCCCGATGTGATGCACATCGCCTCGACGCGCGGGCCCGCGACGGCTCGAATAGGATCGAGGACGGCCGATCGATCGGGGTTCGTCCGGGACGTCCGCACGAATAGGGCGGCAATAGGCGGACCCCGCGCCCGAGGGATCCGAACACGGGGGGGACCCGGCTCGCGGCCCGCGTCCGAGAGCGGGCCATCGATCCCCGGCGCAGGGGCCGGACCGCGCCTCGGGCGGGGGAGGGCGGCCGGTCTTTTCGGAAGGGCCCCGGGCGATCCGCGGCGCGCCGTTATCCACCGCCGTGCAGCGTGCGGCCGAAGAGGGCGCGCATCGCGTGCCAGCCCTGCTCGGCGGCGTCGGGATCGTGGACGGGGAAATCCGGCATCATCCAGCCATGCGCGGCGGGATAGGTCCGCGCCGTGTAGCGCACGCCGGCCTGCGCCAGGGCGTGCTCCAGGCGCGCGGCCATCGCGGGCGGATAGCTGTCGTCGTTCTCGGCCGCGGCGATGTGGATCTCCGCCGTCAGCGCGGGCGCGAGCCGGTGGGGGCTCGTCGGCGCATCGGTGGCGAGGTTGCCGCCGTGGAAGCTCGCCGCGGCGGCGAACCGGTCGGGGTAGGTGCCCGCCGCGGCAAGCGCCATGCCGCCCCCCATGCAGAAGCCGACCGCACCGACCCTGCGTCCCGCGACGTCGTCGCGCGTGTCGAGATAGGCCAGGACGGCACCGGTATCCTCCGCGGCCTTGATCGGGTCGGTCGTCGCCATCAGCGGGCCGAGGATGGCGCGGAAGCCGGCCGCCAGGACGTCGCGCGGCACGAACGGCCCGTAGGGGCCGTAGCGGTAGAACAGATCCGGGACGAGGACGACGTAGCCGGCATCGGCGAGCCGCCGCGCCATGTCGAGCATCGCCGGGCGGATGCCGCCGGCGTCCATGTAGAGGATCACCGCCGGCCACGGCCCGCCACCGGCAGGCGTCACGACATGCGTCGGGCAGGCGCCGTCGCGTGTCCGGATCGTGGTCTGCTCGGTCGCCATCGAAGCCTCCTCGGCAGGACATCGGCGATGTCCGCGCCGGACCATCTACGGCCGCGGGCGGACCGGCCGCAAACCCGTCGACCCGGTCGAGCGAAAGGCGCGCGGCGCGGCGGCGCATCGGGCGGATGCGCGGCCTTGGCCGATGCGCGCGATCGGCCAGGGCTTCGCAGGGTTGAGGCTCGCTCCGCGGACCGGTCCCCGCTCACAGGGCCCCGAGCGTCACGGTGCTTGCGCCGAGCTCGGCCGAGGCGGGGACATCGGGCAGCCAGCGCACGGCGCCGGCAGTCGCGAACCCGCCCTGCTTGAGGACCTGGGCGGCATTCGTGGCGATGCCGCGGGTCCGGTAGGCGACGGTGAAGGCGGCCGGCGCCTGGAAGCGCTCGGCCGACGCCTCGGCAACGGATGCGGGCCGCCACCGCGTCAGGTTCGGCACGAGAAGGCCGCCCTGCGCGCGGACGTCGGCGGCGCCGAGCGCCACGCCCGGCACGTGATAGCCCGCACCGAGCACGGCGGGCACGGCGACGGCGTTTCCGGTGGCGGTCGCCTCGGAGGCGGGGGCCGCGGCGAGGGTCCCGATGGTCAGGGCCAGGGCGGCGGCGAGGGTGATGGTGCGGTGGGTCATCCGTCGATCCTCAACTGCGACGGGGTTGCCCGTCGTTCGATGAGGCGAAGATGCGAACGGCCACTGTATCGATCAAACAGATGCGATCGATCCCAAGTATCGATGGCGTAGATATCTCGTCCGTCTTGCGGACGCCGCTCCGCGCCCTCCTTCAGGCATACGGCGATCGGTCGGCCGCAGCGGAGGCGGGCCACGCGTCCGGCGCGCGATCGAGCCCGAGAACCCGAGGCGAGAGACCCGAGGCATCGATCCCATGAACGACCCGATCTCCGCGACCCAGGTCACGATCGAGCACGTGACGCTGCGCTCCCCCAAGTCCTTCGAGGCGGTGCGGTCCGCCTTGGAGGCGTCGGTGCCGCGCCTCGACCACGCCTATGCCGAGCTGCTGCTGGACGGGCAGGTGGACGCGGCGCGCGACCTCCTCGAGCGCCAGGCGCCGCTCTCGATCTTCGGCGCCCGCGACCATGGCGGGCTGCTCCGCACCGCCGGGCTCGTGCGCAAGGCCGTCCAGTACGACATCGGCAACCCGCTGACGGCCGCGCGGATGACCCGGCACGTCCTTTCGGCCGCCCTGTACGCGCCGGTCCGGGTGCTCCTGCGCGAGGATGCCGAGGGCCGCGTCGCGTTCGAGTACGACCGCCCGGCCACCACCTTCGGCCAGTTCGGCAACCCCGAGGTCGACGGCGTCGCGCGCGACCTGGACGAGCAGCTCCGCTGCGTCCTCGCCACGGCGGCCGCCTGATCTCGCCGGACGGGCACGGCGGCCGGCGCGGCCGGATCCTCGCCATCCGGCCGCCCCCGAGGGAGCGGCCGATCGCGGCCCGTGGGCCGACCCATCCGATCGCGCCCGGGTCCGGCGCGAAGGCGTCGCGGCGCGCCTCCGGCCGCCCGTTCCCTCACAACCCCAGCGCGCCGCCGTCCGAGCGCGGGTCGTGCGTCGCCTCGATCCGCCCGTTCCTGGCGTGGCGCACCAGCATGCCGGCGTGGCCGAGCGAGTCGATGTAGGCGCCGCCGAGCTCCTCGATCCGGTGGCCCATGCGCTCGAGGGCGCGGATGCAGGCCGGGTCGAAGCGGTCCTCGACCTTCACCGTCAGCGATTCCGCGCCCCAGGTGCGGCCGTAGAGCAGGCGCGGGGCGTCGACCGCGTCGGCGGGGCCGCGGCCGTAATCGGCGTAGCGGGTGAAGATCTGCGCCTGGAACTGCGGCTGGCCGTCGCCGCCCATCGAGCCGTAGGCCATCACCCGGCCGTCGTCGAAGCAGGCGAGCGCCGGGATCAGGGTGTGGAACGGGCGCCGTCCCGGCTCCAGCGGGTTCACGGCGTCGGCGTCGAGCGAGAACGACGTGCCGCGGTTCTGCCAGTGGATGCCGGTCTTCGGCAGCACGCAGCCCGAGCCGTATTCCCAGTAGATCGACTGGATGTAGGACACGGCCAGGCCGTCGGCGTCGATCGCGCCCATCCACACGGTGTCGCCCTCGCCGGGGTTCCGCAGCGGGATCGCGGCGGCGCGCGCCATGTCCACCTGCGCCGCCTCGCGGGCGAGGCTTTCGGGCGTGAGGTAGGTCGCCGGGTCCGAGGTCAGGCGGTCGTGGTCGGTCACCACCCGGTCGCGGATCGCGAAGGCGCGCTTCGTCGCCTCGATCAGCCCGTGGTAATGCGCCGTGGTCTCCGCCTGGCGGATGTCGAGGCGGTCGACGATGCCGAGGATCAGCAGCGCCGCCAGGCCCTGCGTCGGCGGCGGGAAGTTGTAGAGCGTCGCGTCGCGGCGGCGGATCGAGAGCGGCGCGCGCTCGCGCGGCTGGTAGGCCTTGAGGTCGGCCCGCGTCACCGGCGCGCCGAGGCGCTCGAGGTCGGCGGCGATCTCGCGACCGACGTCGCCGCGGTAGAAGTCGTCGAGCCCGGCATGGGCGAGCTGCTCCAGGGTCGCGGCCAGCGCCGGCAACCTCCGCACGTCGCCCACCGGCCACGGCTTGCCCGCCTTGAGGAACGTCGCGGAAAAGTTCGGGGCGTCGTGGAGGGTGTCGAGCTCCTTCGGCACGTAGCGCCCCTCCGAGGGCGAGACCGGGCAGCCCTCGCGGGCGTGGCGGATCGCGTCGGCGAGCAGCGTCTCCAGCGGAAGCCTGCCGCCGAGCGCCCGCGACAGCTCCAGCGCCAGCCGCCAGCCGCCGACGGCGCCCGCGACCGTGACGCAGGCGTCGGGGCCGCGGGACGGGATGGCGTCGAGCTCGCGCTCACGGTAGCGCGCCCGGGTGGCGAGCGCGCCGGCCGGCCCGCAGGCCTCGATGCCGCGCACCCGGCCGCCCTTCTCGCGCACCAGCCAGAACCCGTCGCCGCCGATGCAGTTCATGTGCGGGTAGACCACGGCGATCGTCGCGGCCATCGCGGTCATCGCCTCGATCGCGTTGCCGCCCTGCGCCAGCACGGTCTGCCCGGCCTGCGCGGCGCGGTGGTGCGGGGCGGCGACGGCGCCGTGGGAGAAGACGGGTGTCTCGGGCATGGTCTCGCTCACGGCTGGCGACGGATCGGCCGGCTGTACGAAAACCGTGCCGCGGGCGCAAAGCCGCGGGTCTCGACGAAGGGATCGCGCGAAGCGCCGACGCGGCCCCCGCTCCCGTCCGGGAGAGGTCGGGGTGCGACCTGTCCGGAAAGACCTGTCCCCTCACCGTGTCCCTCTCCCGCATCCAAGTCGGGTCTCTCCGACTTGGACACACGACGAGCAGGTTTGGGCACACGACGTGCAGATCTCGGGCAAGCCCCAGATCTGTGAGAGCGAGGAGATCCGCGCTTCACCGGCCCTCCGAAGCATCCCTTCGGCCCGGAACCCGGCTGGTGTGCTTAACCTGCACGGGACAGCCCCGTCCGGTGGGGCTAGGATCGGGCCACGAAGGCTTCAGGGTTCAGTCGTGTCGCGTCCAGCCCCCCTTCCGCGCAGCCGCCTGCTCCCTTGCCTCGCCGCCGCGATGCTCGGCCTCCCGACGCTTGCGCAAGCGCAGCAAGCATCGCCGGCGCCCCCGGTCATTCCGGTGATCCGCGAAGGCGCCGGCGGCGACGTGCGGACCTCGGTGGCGCAGCCCGAGACCACGAGCCAGACCTCGGGCGGCTATGCCCGCTCGGTCGAGCCCTATCTCGGGCCGCTCGGCGATCCGTTCGGCCTGCGCCCGGTCCTGAAGGAGCGGGGCATCCAGTACAGCCTCACCTACATCACCGACGTGCTCGGCAACCCGACCGGCGGGATGCGGCAGGGGGCGGTGGTCGAGGACCGGCTGAACCTGCGGCTCTACCTCGACCTCGACAAGCTCGCCGGCTGGCAGGGCGCGAGCGTGCACGCCAACGCCTACTTCATCCACGGCACCGGCCTGTCGCGCTACTACGTCGGCAACCTGCTCGACGTCAGCGTGATCGGGGCGCTGCCCGCGACCCGGCTCTACGTGCTGTGGTTCGACCAGCAGTTCCTCGACGGCAAGCTCGGCCTGCGCATCGGCCAGCAGGCCGCCGACACCGAGTTCTTCGTCAGCCAGACCGCGACGCTGTTCGTGAACTCGAGCTTCGGCTGGCCGGCGATCACCAGCGCCAACCTGCCTTCCGGCGGCCCGGCCTATCCGGTGGCGGCGCCGGCCGTTCGCGTAAAATTCGAGCCCGGCGGCGGCCTGTCGTTCCAGGCCGGGATCTATGACGGCGATCCGGCCGGCGCCAACCGCCCCGGCGACGACGCGGAGGAGCAGCGCCTCAACCGCACCGGCACGAACTTCCGCACGAACGACCCGGCCCTGATCGTGGCCGAGGCGGCCTATTCCTACAACACCGAGAAGGGCTCGACGGCGCTGCCGGGCACGGTGACGTTCGGCGGCTGGCAGCATTTCGGCCGCTTCGACGACCTGCGCCGCGACACGCTCGGCCTGTCCCTCGCCGACCCGGCCTCGTCCGGCGTGCCGCGCCAGCGCCGGGGCAATGCCGGCCTCTACGCGATGATCGACCAGAGCCTGCTGATCGAGCCCGAGAAGGACGACGAGGGCCTGTCGGTGTTCGTGCGCGCCTCGCTCTCGCCGACGCGCTCCAGCCTGATCTCGGCCTACGTCGATGCCGGCCTGGCCTACAAGGGCCTGATCCCGGGGCGCGACGACGACACGATCGGCGCCGGCATCGCCTATGCCCGCTACGCCGACGACGCCCGCCGGGCCGACACCGACACCATCCTGTTCACCGGCACCGCGATCCCGCGGCGGCGGGCCGAGACCGCGCTGGAGGCGACCTACCAGGCGCTGGTGGTGCCGGGCTTCACCGTGCAGCCGGACGTGCAGTACATCATCCGCCCGAGCGGCGGCGTTGCCGACGCGGACGGGCGCCGGCTGAAGAACGCTACCGTGCTCGGGGTGCGGGCGACCGTGCAGTATTGAGCCCGGGCGGCGCGCCGGCCCGCGGCCGCGAGGCCTGCGGGTCAGCCCGGGCCGTCCTCGTCCGGGACGGTGTCGCCGAACGGCACCGTGAGCACGCGCTCGCCGGCCTCGTCGGCGATCTCGAAGCTGCACACCATCCAGTCGCGGATCAGCGTCAGGCGGTCCTGCGCGATCATCCGGCGGGCGACGGCGAGCGCCCGCGCGCGGGCGGCCTCCACGTCGGCGAGCTCGTCGCCCTCCTCGTCGATCGCCAGCCCCGCCGGGCCTTCGCGGTGCCGGACATGGAAGAAGTACCGCGGCATCACAGGCTCCCGATCAACCGGGCGTACTCGCGCTCGGGCAGGCCGTAGCCGTCGTCCACGACCGCCTCCAGCCCTTCGCGGCTCAGGATCGTGATGCGGCCGCGCCGCGCGCGGATCAGGCCGTGCCCCTCCAGGGCCTGGACCGCCAGGGTCGTGCTGCTGCGCTGCGCGCCCAGCATCAGGGACAGGAGCTCGTGGGTGAGCACGAGGTCGTCGCCCTCCAGCCGATCGTGGCACATCAGCAGCCAGCGGGCGAGGCGCACGTCGATGTTGTAGGCCGCGTTGACGAAGGCGGTCTGCGCCGTCTGCAGCATCAGGATCTGGACGAAGCGCAGCAGCAGCCCGCGCAGGGTCGGGCTCTCGTCGACCGCGGCCAGCAGGTCCGCGGTGGCGATGGACAGCATCCCGCCCGGGCTTTGGACGAAGTGGTGGAACGGCGACCGGTCGACGGCGAGCAGCACCGGCGCGGCCCCGACCAGGCCCTCCCGCCCGATCACGCCGATCTCGACCCTGCCGGCGGCCCCGCTGACGATCGAGGCGAGGCTGTCCTCGGGGAAGTACAGCGTCCGGATCGGCTCGTCGGGCGCGATCAGGGTCTGTCGCAGCTCGGTCGCGACCGGCTGCAGGGCCGGCTGGAGCAACGCGAAGTCGGCGGGCGAGAGCGCCCTCAGCAAGCGGTTGCGGACGCTGGATCGCTGCGGTGCCGGCATCGCTCGGTCCCGATCGGGCAAGAGCACGCGCTGTCTCCCGGGCGCCCGCGCCTCGTCTCTCCGGCAGGCGATGGGCCAGATGAGCGCTCGCCCGCGGCGAGGTCAATCGAAAAGTTTCGTGCCTCGATGTTTGTATGATTGCAGGCAGACCCAAGTGTTGGCTATCATACTGAAGCTCCCGTGCCTCTTCCGGGCGGCATTCGCGTATGTCTAGAATTCGAAACCTTGCTCTCTGCGCTGCTCGAAGGGGCGGCCGCCTTCGCGTCCGGAGATCCGAATGAAAGACGTGGCCCAGCAACCGGCGGTGCTGGTCGCCGAAGCCGACGCGATCGTCGCCATGGATCTGAGCGACGCCCTGGAGGGGGCGGGCTACCGGGTGCTCGGGCCGTTCGCGACGGCGGCCGAGGCGCTGCTGTCACTGGAGCGGGAGGCGCCGAGCGTGGCGGTCGTCGACCTGGTGCTCAAGGAAGGACCCTCCGACGCCCTGATCGCGCGGCTGCGCCAGTGCCGGCTGCCCTTCCTCGTCCATTCCGGCCTCGAGCGCGACGACCCCGCCGCCCGCGACGTCCGGGACGAGCCCTGGCTGCGCAAGCCGGCGCTGCCCTGGGACGTGGTGGCCCTGCTCGACGCGCTGACCCTCGACGAGCCGGCCATCGACCAGCCCGCCCTCGACGAGCCGGCTTTGGCCGCCGCCGGATCGGCGCCGGCGCATGAGGGGGCGGTCCATGCGCCCCCGACCCACGTCGAGCCCGTCGGCCGCGCGTCCGCCGGCGATGCGCCGACCGCACCGGTCCGGCGGCTTCGGGCGGCCAGGGGCCGCAACCCGCTCGTGCGCAAGCTCGAGGGCTTCGCGGCCCTGTCGGAGGCCGACGAGGCGCTGCTGGAGCGGATCAGCGCCCCGTCGCGGATCGTCCCGTCGCAGACCGACCTCGCCCGCGAGGGCGACGCGCCGCAGGGCGTGTTCCTGATCCTGGAGGGCATCGCCTGCCGCCACAAGGTGCGCGCCACCGGCACCCGCCAGATCACCGCCTACCTGGTCCCGGGCGACCTCTGCGACCTCGACGTGGCGTTGCTGGACGCGATGGACCACTCGATCACCACGCTGTCGGCCTGCCGCGTGGTGCTGATCCCGCCGAGGACGGTGGTCGAGGTGATGGAGAGCCATCCCCGGATCGCCCGCGCGCTCCGGATGACCACGCTGGTGGACGAGGCGACGCTGCGCGAATGGCTGGTGAACGTCGGCTGCCGCTCGGCCCTGGAGCGGCTCGCGCACCTGTTCTGCGAGCTTCGCATCCGGCTGCAGGTGGTGGGGCTGGCCGAGGACGACAGCTACGACCTGCCGCTCACGCAGCTGGATCTCGCCGACACCACCGGCCTGTCGAACGTGCACCTCAACCGCACGCTGCAGGAGCTGCGCCGGTCCGGGCTCATCGAGTTCCGCGGCAAGCGGGTGCGGATCCTCGACCTGCCCCGGCTGAGGGCGCTGGCCGAATTCAAGCCCAACTACCTCCATCTCGGCGAGCGGGCCGCCGCATGAGCCTGTTCCTGCAGCCCGTGCAGGTCGCCACGGGAAGCGACGACCACGAGAGCCGGCTCGTCTTCTCCGACGGCTTCCTCGTCGCCGTGCTGGTGCGCCTGTCCGACCAGCACGAGGACGGGGCGGGCCGCTGGTTCCTGGAGGCCGGCTTCGGGCCGCTCGACGACCCGCGGGCCCCCGTCTTCGTCGACCTCGACGCGGCACAGGCCTGGATCCGCGACCGGCTCGGCAAATCCTGAACTCGGCAAGTCCTGAACTGGGCAAGTCTTGAGCTGGGCAAGTCCTGGGTTCGGCAAATCCCGAGCTTGCTCCGCCGGGGCGTGCGCCGCGCCGCCCGCAGCGCCCTATCTCCGATCCATGATCATCTTCGATTGGGTCGTCGGCGTCCTGTTCGGCGCGGTGCTTCTGGCCGCTTTCGCGCGGCGGATCGGGGCGCCGTATCCGGCCTTCCTGGCGCTCGGCGGCGTCGGGCTGGCCTTCGTGCCGGGCGTGCCGAACCTCGAGCTCGACCCCGAGCTGGCGCTGGCGCTGTTCCTCGCCCCCGTGCTGATGGATGCCGGCTACGCCACCTCGCTGCGCGACCTGCGGGTGAACTGGCGCCCGATCGCCGGCCTCGCCTTCGGCGCGGTGGCGGTGACGACGATCGCCGTCGCCGTCGTCGCCAAGCTGCTGGTGCCGGGCATGCCGCTCGCCGCCTGCATCGTGCTCGGCGCGATCGTCGCGCCGCCCGACGCGGTGGCCGCGCTCTCGGTGCTGCGCCACGTCTCGCTGCCGCACCGCCTCACCACCATCCTGCGCGGCGAGAGCCTGCTCAACGATGCCGGCTCGCTGCTGATCTACCGCCTCGGCGTCGCGGCCGCCGCGAGCGGCGCCTTCCACGCCTCCGAGGTCGGCCCGACCTTCCTCGTCGGCGTGGTCGCGAGCCTGGTCGTCGGGCCGCTCGCGGGGTTCGCCTTCGTCGCCGGGATGCGGCGGGTGCAGGATGCGGCCAGCACCATCGTGCTGCAGTTCGTAGCCGCCTTCGGCATCTGGATCGCGGCCGAGCGCCTGGAGATGTCGGGGGTGCTGACGCTGGTCGCCTTCGCGATCACCGTGGCGCGCGGCACCCCCGGCATCACCGCGCCGCGCACCCGCATCATCTCCTACGCGGTCTGGAACACCGCGGTGTTCGTGCTCAACGTGCTGGCCTTCGTGCTGATCGGCATCCAGATCGGCCCGATCCTGCAGCGCCTCGCCGGCGCCGACCAGCTCGGCGCGCTCGCGCTCGCCGGCGCGGTCTTCGCCACGGTGGTGCTGGTGCGGATCGCCTGGGTGCTGCCGGCCTCCGCCCTGCCCGGCCTCGCCTTCGCCGAGCCCGGCCGCCACGCCTTCCGCGGCGCGATCGCGGTGTCGTGGGCGGGGATGCGCGGCATCCTCACCATCGCCACGGCGCTCGCTCTGCCGCAGGGCTTCCCCCAGCGCGACCTCATCGTGTTCGCCGCCTTCGGCACGGTGCTCGGCACCCTCGTGGTCCAGGGCCTGACCCTGAACCCGCTGCTCGCCCGGCTCGGCCTCGAGGACGACGACCCGGTCGGCCGCGAGGTGGGCCGCGCCCGGGCCGAAGCCTACCGCGCGGCGCTCGACAGCCTCGAGGGGGCCGAGGACGACGCCGGCACCGAGGCCCTGCGCGAGGAGCTTCGCGGCGCGCTCGCGGCGGCCGAGGACCACGACGAGGGCCGCGCCCCGGAATCGCTGCCCACCGACAGCCTGCGCCGCCGCGCCATCGGCGCCGCCCGCGACACGGTCATGCGCCTGCGCCGCGAGGGCGCGATCGGCGACGACGCCTACTATGTGCTGGAGGAGGAGTTCGATTGGGCCGAATTGAACGCGACTCCGAAATCGGAGACGTGAGATCGGCCAGGACGGATGGGATCACGTGCCGCCACCGTCGGGCTGTATATACCGAAATAGGCTTGCGGACGTCGGGTTTCGGTGTAGACCGGAACCATGAGGTTCGCCTTCGACGAGCCGAAGCGACAGGCGAACATCGTCAAGCACGGCTTCGATCTCGCTGCGTTCGAGGAGGCCTTCAGTTTCGACCGCTTCCTGAACATCGCCGCCAAGCCGAGCCGCACCGGACGCGCCCGCTTCAAGCTGATCGGGACGTGGCACGGGGAAACGGTCGTCGTGGCGATCGTTTCGCCGCTCGGCTCCGAGGTGATCGACGTGATCAGCGTGCGGCGTGCCGGCCGGAAGGAGCGAGCGTCCTATGAGCAAGCGTGATCCTGCCCCGAGCTACGTCCCGAACGACGCCTATACCCAGGCGGATTGGGATGCCGTGTCCGACACGCCGCCCCTGACCGATGCGGAGCTGGCGCGCGCCAGGCCCGGCGTCGAAGGGATGCCGCCCGCGATGGCCGAGGCCTTCACCAAGAGGGCCGGCCGGCCGAAGGTCGAGCGGCGCAGCGTCCCGGTCTCCCTGCGCGTGCCGGCGGAGGTGCTGGACGCCTACAAGGCGGGCGGGCCGGGCTGGCAGACGCGAATGAACGCGGCGCTCGCAGCCGGGCTGGCGACGCACACCCAACGCGACCCTCGCCCTGATCGGAATCGCGCCGTTCACGACGGGACGCAGGCGCCCTCGGCCGAGCGGCGCGCGATCAAGCGCACCGCCTGACCGCAAAGGCGAGGGACGCGCCCTAGAACATTGTCCGTGATCACCAGGTCACGGACAATGTTCTCCCTTGTTGTGATGTCGCACTGTCTTCACGCGAGCCGGCATCCACCTCGCTCGAAAAGGCTTCAGACCTGCGCGCCCACGCGTGCCTCGATCGTGTCCCACACGCTCACGGCGAGGTCCGGGCCGCCCAGGCGCTTGATCGCGCGGATGCCGGTCGGGGAGGTGACGTTGATCTCGGTGAGGTGCCCGTCGATCACGTCGATGCCGACGAGGATCAGGCCGCGGCGGCGCAGCTCCGGGCCGATCGTGGCGCAGATCTCGCGCTCCCGCTCGGTCAGGTCGGAGGGCCGGGCGGCGCCGCCGCGGACCATGTTGGAGCGGATGTCGTTCAGGGCCGGCACGCGGTTGATCGCGCCCATCGGCTCGCCGTCGACCAGGATGATGCGCTTGTCGCCCTCGGTGATCTTCTCGAGGAAGCGCTGCACCACCCACGCCTCGCGGAAGGTGACCGAGAACAGGTCGAACATCGAGCCGAAGTTCGGGTCGGTCTCGGAGACGCGGAACACCGCCGCGCCGCCGTGGCCGTGCAGCGGCTTCATCGCCACGGTGCCGTGCTCGCGGCGAAAGTCCTCGATCTCCGCCTTGTCGCGGGAGATCAGCGTCGGCGGCATCAGGTCGGGGAAGTCGAGGACGAAGAGCTTCTCCGGCGCGTTGCGGACTTCGGCCGGGTTGTTCACCACCAGCGTCTGCGGGTGGATCTTCTCCAGCATGTGGGTCGCGGTGATGTAGGCCATGTCGAAGGGCGGGTCCTGGCGCATCAGCACCACGTCGGCCTCCGACAGGTCGATCCGCTCGATCTCGCCGAGCGTCGCGTGCGCGCCCTCCACGTCCTGCACGGTCAGCGCCTGCACCCGCGCGGTGACGCGGCGGCCCTGCATCGAGAGCCGGTCGGGGGTGTAGTAGATCAGCCGGTGGCCGCGCGCCTGCGCCTCGAGCAGCAGGGCGAAGGTGGTGTCGCCGGCGATGCGGATCGCCTGGATCGGGTCCATCTGGACCGCAACGGTCAAAGCCATGTCGTCGGGCTCCACTCATGACGCGGCCGGCTCCCTGGGGAATCGCCGCATCCCCCCGGACCGAGCCGGCCGCTCGTCGTCCCCATCGTCGCTTCGGGCGCGTCGCGGACGCGCCCGGACCGCTCAATCCTCCGGCATCGACTTGCCGCCGGTGCGCTTGTCGTAGTCGCCGATGGCGTTGCGGCACTCGGGCGACAGGCGCTTGCGGTTGCGCGTCATGCAGGCCTCGGCCGCCGGGCTGTTCGGGTCGACGCCCGCGCAGAGGCGGAAATAGTCGTTGGCGCAGCCGAGCTGCAGCCCCTGGTCCTCGCGCTGGGCCTGCGCCGGGCTGCCGGCGAGCGCCAGCAGGGCGAGCGGGAGGGCCGCCAGCGCCACGGGGCGGAGCATCCGGGGCAGCTTTGCGCCACGGGCGTGTCGAAACGTGTCCAGTCGCATCCAGCGTGGTCCTTGCTTGTCGGTCATGGAATCCCGGGCGGCGGGTCCGCGAGGGGCGCATCCGCGAATGGCACGGCATATCGGGCCCGACGGTCGCTAGGCAAGCGCCCTGACCGTGCGACGGTTCCGCTTCGGCCGCTCCGCTACCGCAACGCAGCATCGGCCGCGATCCCCCGGCGACGGCGTCCGCCGGCACGGATCGGCCCGGCGCAGAAGAAGGGCCCCGCCCGGGTCGCGAGCAGGGCCCAGTCGTTGGGAGGAAACGCCCGCCATGGGCGGATCCGATCCTGCAAGGGGCAGGCCAACGGCGTGCCGGGGCCGGCACGCGCCGCGCGATGCGGCCCCGCACGCCGTTCGGGCGCGCGCGCCTCCGGGAAACGATGCGTTAACCATGGCGTGCTGATCTGCCGGCCATCGACACGCCGTCGCCCTTGCCGACGCCCCGCCCCGGGGCCCGGGCGCGATGCCCGGATCAGCCGACAGGTGCCCCCCATGA